>DCQY01000004.1:60477-75880 GCA_002323995.1 Akkermansiaceae bacterium UBA1506
TGATCTCCGGCAATGTGAAGGCATCATTGCCGTCGACGAGAATATCAATGTCTGGGAAAGCATCACCGATTGCGCGCACCACCTCGATATCGCGCTTTAGCCCAGCCTGCTTTTCCATCCAACGACCACCTCGTCCAATCTTTACTTTCAGTTGGCGGTAGCCGTAGTCGATGTCCCACTGACAGTTCTCCAAAACCTTGTCGATGCCGGCAGGCGAGTCCTCGGGATCCAAGTCGTCAAAGTAAATCATGCCTGAGTAGATATTGGTAAGGAAGGGCTTCTCTCGCCAAGGGTTCATCATCTTCCAAACCGGTTGGCCAAGTATGACACCTGCAAGATCGTGTAGCGCCACGTCCAGAAGGTCTAGTTCGTCATCTAAAAGCCCTTTCGATGGTGAGATCATCTCGGATATCCGTTTTCCGATAAAGCCCTGGCCGATTTCTGCAGCGCGGGCGCGGCTACCCTGAATGTGTCCCCAGCCGACCGCGCCTTGGTTGGTTGTGAGCTTTACGACCGTCACCTTCTGAGGCCCATGACCGTGGTGCTCCTTCCGTGAATTCCGGCCAACATGACGAGGCCACTTCAGGGAAACGATGGGAAATTCAATCAGCTCAAGACGATGATCCTGGAGCGGAGGTGCCACTGGGGTTTCTCCAAAAGCGGAGGAGACTGAAGCGGCAACAGTAGTGCAAAGGAAATCTCGTCGGAGCATCATGATACGATGGAGTGTTAAAGCAGAGTATTCAAGCTAAGGCGTGGATTTAACCGTCGCCTTCATTGCCCTGTTCGGCTGTTGGGTTTGATTGCTCGTCTCTATCTTCAGCGATTGGGCTTGAGTTGTCGGGAATAACGCGAACCTCAATATCTGCCTGCGAACACAATGCCACCATTTCTGCATCAGTTCGTCCACAGATCGCAACTGCCTTTACTGAACGCGGATTAAAACGCCTCATGATCTCGCGGGAGAAATAGGCTTGCCCCATCAGATACATTCCTAATCGGTCTGATTTGGTTTGGATCACTATCAAGTCTTTTCCCTTAAAATCATGCACCCCGCCAGTCTGGATAGCACTCGGCTCTCCAAGCACAATCACCCCATCGATTGCCCGCTTACCGATGTCCAGCTCCTTGTCGCCCTTGATTGCATGGAACTCCTCGATGAGCAACCCGCCGACCTCGCGCCAGTATTCCCGGGTTCTCCAAGTCTCGTGCTTGCTCATTTTTTCTTGGCCGAACGCCTGAGTCCTCTCACGCCTGCCCGGGAGCGGGGCTTCGGTTCTGAGTTGATGGTTGAATGATCATAGCGGCTTGAACTCGAGGCGGGGCCGATGTTGAGGGAGATGGTTTGTTCTGCAAATCGCAGTTCTGGCGGTCGAGGCCAATCCATGCTCGGTCCTACTCAACGGCCCACTTAACGTTCGATTGCAAAACATACACTTTCAGGTGCGGCCGAAGGTCTCTCGTCCGGCCGGGCTTGTAAGAGAACATGATCTGTTCGGGAAAAGACTCTTTCACTACATATTGAAGGCGATCCTGCCCAGAACCCTTCCAAGCGAAAAGAAGAACAATCTGCTTCTCGAAATCAACCGTCTTGGAGATCGCGGCAAGTTCTTCTTCATCGAAATACTTGGCTCCATTCTTTAGGGACTTCAGAACGATCGGTTTCGTTCTGGACGCATCCGTGAACACAGCTTCCTCAGCACGTAGATCCTTCAGCTCCGTGATTGGCTCATGATTTGCAGGAGCTGCAAACAGCCCACCCACAATTGTTAAAAAGGAAACGACGGCTATCAAACGTGTTTTCATCATGGTTGGGACACTTCAAGTTGAGAATTCTTAGAATTTTTTGCCGAGCTTCCAAGCATGAGACACGGCTGACTGGGAGCGCAAGCACAATGCAGGACAAAGGTTGGAATTGTGATGAATCATTTGAAATCGGAGCGGGTCAGTCGTTGCTCTCCATTCGCTTATTAGCGTTGATGTTGTCGTCCTCTGGAATGTCAGACTTGGGGCTAGGCAGCGCGTGGACATGATCGCCAACCGTGAGCAATGATTAATCGCCGGAGAAGTCTGCTTCGAGCCTCATTCCGTCGATTGCCTCTTTGGCGCCTTTAATTGAACGTCGCAGCGCACTCGCGCGTGGAGTGCGTCGATTTGTTAGGTCTTCCTAACCCCTCGACACCTAACGTCAACGGTGAGTCACCTGCGACAAAGGGCGCGGGTGGATTGAAACAAAGGTGCTCGAGTCGACCTCGTGCGTCAACTCTGCTGCGGATTTCGGGAGCCAAATTCGACAGCGTGCACTGCTTTACTATTCTTCAAGAAACCGCTGGTTTGATTCACGCCAGTCTTGAACACGAATGACAGATTTTGCCAAAAATGGGGCAGAACTGTCCAAATTACGGGCCACTTCGCCGCATTACGTGGATTGCCGCGACGGAACTAAACCTGTTAAGTATTGGACTTTATTCTTGGATCTCTTCATGAAAAATATACCAGCCCTGATTTTGTCTCTGGTCGCAGTTGTCTTGGCGACTTTCCTGACGTCACTGCTAAATGCGGCCGAACGTCCCCACGTGATTCTCATCATGGTGGATGATATGGGTTTTTCTGACCTTGGTTATCACGGTGGAGAAATCGACACGCCAAATCTGGATGGGCTTGCTCGCGGAGGGGTGCGATTTTCGCAGTTCTACAATTCCGGCCGCTGCTGTCCAACTCGGGCGACTTTGATGACCGGATTACATCCGCACCAGACCGGAATAGGTCACATGACTCAGGCACCCGGGAGGCAGTATGCTGAAGGAACGCCGCCCGCTTACCAAGGTTACCTCAACCGTGAGTGCGCGACGATTGCGGAGGTCCTGAAGGGGAGTGGCTATGCCACTCTGATGTCGGGCAAGTGGCACCTTGGCAATAACTCACCTGACCGCTGGCCGCTGCAGCGTGGATTCGATAAGTTTTACGGCTGCATCTCCGGAGCGACCCGCTTCTTTTACCCAGAGGCTCCTCGTGACATTACCTTCATGAACGAGCAGCTGGAGGAACCGGAGAGCACCACCGATGAAGCCTACTATACGACGGATGCTTTCACTGACTACGGGATGCGTTTTATCGGGGAGCATCTCGATAAGAAATCCGACGAGGATCCTTTCTTTCTCTATCTGGCCTACACCGCACCCCACTGGCCGTTGCAGGCCTTTGAAGACGACATCGCCAAGTATCGCGGTAAGTATAAGGTGGGTTGGGACAAACTGCGCGAGCAACGCTTCGCGAAGCAGATTGAGCTAGGCTTGATCGATGAGGAGTGGTCGATGTCCCCGAAGGTCGAGAGCATCCCAGACTGGGACACGCTTGACGCAGAGAAGCAGGATGAGATGGACCTTAAGATGGCCGTCTACGCAGCGATGGTTGATCGAGTAGATCAGAACATTGGAAAGCTGATCGATTTCCTGCAGGAGAAAGAAATCTTCGAAGACACGCTGATCATGTTTCTTTCTGACAACGGCGGTTGCCAGGAGGGTGGCATGTTAGGGCGTGGTAATTTTTATGATATTGAGAAACGCAATTTGGAGAGCGCCAACAGCTATGGTGAAGCGTGGGCGAACGCAAGCAACACGCCGTTTCGTCTCTACAAGCATTTCGTGCATGAAGGCGGTGCTGCGACGCCGTTTTTCCTGCACTGGCCGGCTGGTATCAAGGCTCGCGAAAGTTGGTATGAAACACCGGCTCAGTTGATTGATCTGGTGCCGACGATTCTGGATGTCGCCGGAGCGACCTATCCTGAAACGATGCATGGGAATAAAATACCGTCACTCGATGGTATCTCCCTGCGCCCCTCCTTTGGAGGTGATGATCTTGGACGTGAGGATCCGATTTTTGTGGAACATGAGAACAACGCTTTTGTCAGGGACGGAGACTGGAAGTTGGTCGGTAAAGGTGTTGCTGCCGGCCCGGGGGTCGACGAATCGAAGTGGGAGCTATACAATATCGCTGAGGACCGCACCGAGTTGAATAACCTGCGGGAGCAAAAGCCAGAGCTCTTCAAGAAAATGGCGGCGCAGTGGGACGCATGGAGTCTGCGCGCCAAGGTATATCCGAAAAAAACCAAGGTTACGAAAAAGGAAAGGGTGGAAGTAGAAGATGAAGTGGAAGGTCATCCGCACCCGCCACAGGTGACGGGCCGTGCGTTCACCGTCAGTGCTGAAGTGCGGGGCGGTGCCAAGAAACCACTCAACGGAGTGGTGGTGTCTCATGGTGGCCTTCGCCAGGGCTATGCGCTGCACTTTATAAAGGGTAAACCGGTTTTCTCAGTTCGCGAGAAAGGCAAGCTGACTAACGTGGTCTCACCGCAGGCGTTTCAAGGCGAAGTAAGGGTGGTGGCAACTCTGACTGATGAGACGATTTCTTTGAAAGTGAATGACAAGGAAGTCGCATCGGTGAAGTCCCCGGGCCTCCTTACCGGTCAGCCAGGAATCGGGCTTTATTCGGGTCTTGACTGGAAAGATCCGGTCGGTGACTACCAAGTTCCTAATAAATTCGGTGGCCGAATTTTAAAGTGGAATTCAGAGGTATTCATTCCAAAGGTTGAGATGCGTACGCCGTGGGCAAAGGATGCGGTAACGGGAAATGCATGGAATCTTTATCCCCGTCCTCAGTTTCGACGCAAGAACTGGACAAATCTGAATGGTCTCTGGAACTACGCCGTTACAGGCATTGAAGTGGAAGCCACCCCTGAAAAGTGGGACGGTGAAATCCGAGTTCCCTTTGCCATTGAGGCCCCACTTTCCGGCGTGGAGGAGCGATTCACTCCGGAGGATGCCCTTTGGTATCAGCGTAGCGTTGAAATTCAAAAGAAAGTCGGCAAGCGCTATCACCTCAACTTCGAGGCGGTGGACTACGAAACGACGGCCTTGGTCAACGGAAAGCAGGTTGGTGAGAACCGTGGCGGCAACATGCCTTTCACCTTTGATATCACCGATGCTGTTCGTAGTGGCGAAAATGAAATCGTGGTAAAAGTCACCGATGCGACCGACAAACCCGGCACCTACCAATTGCATGGCAAGCAGCGACTAAATCCCCGGGGGATCTGGTACACGCCCGTCTCCGGGATCTGGCAGACGGTTTGGTTGGAAGAGGTGCCCGAAGTACACCTGACCCGGTTGAAAGTCACAACGAAGATCAGCGGGCGCGTCGCCATCGAAGTGGAACACAACGGAGCAGAGGACGCTGAAGTCGTGGTGACGGCCTTGCAAGGGGAACGTGAGATTGCCGGAACCCGCTCCACCGCCGGGTCGATCCAGCTTTCCATTCCCAACCCGATGCTGTGGTCTCCGGGTTCTCCTTATCTCTACAACCTTGACATCAAGGTGGGGGATGACTTGGTGCGTTCTTACCTTGGCGTGCGCGAGACCGGAATAGAGAAAGACGAAGACGGCCACCTGCGTTTCACCTTAAACGGTAAGACAATTTTTCACTGGGGTACGCTCGACCAGGGCTGGTGGCCTGACGGACTCCTGACGCCACCCTCTGAGGAGGCGATGGTGTCTGACATCATTTTTTTGAAAGAGGCCGGATTCAATGTTATTCGCAAGCACATCAAGGTGGAACCCCGCCGCTACTACTATGAGTGCGACAAGATCGGAATGATGGTTTGGCAGGATCAAGTCAGTCACCGCGCTCCGGTCGATGATCCAGAGTGGACCCGGCTGTTGCCTACCCCTGAAAAAGGCGTCTGGCCGGAGAAGGATCACCAGCATTTCATGAGCGAGCTGAAGCTGATGATCGACACCTATTACAATCACCCAAGCATTGTTCAGTGGGTGCCGTTCAATGAGCGCTGGGGGCAGCACAATACCCAGGCGGTCGGTGACTGGAATACTGAGTATGATCCGAGCCGCCACGTGAACGTGGCAAGCGGTGGAAACTTTTTTCCCTCTGGGCACATCGTGGACGCTCATCGCTACCCACATCCAGAGTTCCCTTTTGATCAGGACGGTGGTCGCTTCGATGGCTTCGTCAAAGTCATGGGTGAGTTTGGTGGACACGGGTTCCCCGTCGACGGACACGTCTGGGACCCCAAGACTCGCAACTGGGGCTACGGTGGTCTTCCCGAAGACAAGGAGGAGTGGCTCAGTCGCTATCGCACCTCCATCGAGATGCTGAAAGAACTTAAGGACAAGGGGATCGCCGGCGGTATCTACACTCAGACCACTGACGTTGAAGGCGAGATTAACGGACTTATCACCTATGACCGTGAGGTGCAGAAAGTCTCTCCAGAACAAATCGAAGAGATCGGTCGCGTTCTTTTTGAATAGGCCTGATTTGCTTAGAGGAGACTCCGTAATATCGGTTCTACGCTCGCGAGATCAGTTGCGGGTTTGTTACTTGTTAACATTCCTCCTGGCTTAAAGGGGCCGTTGGATCGTATTGTTTTGTTGATGAAATTACATCGCTTTGAGCAAACTCACGTCCTGCCTATCTCTCTTGAGACAGCTTGGGAGTTTTTTTCGGACTCGAAGAACCTTGATGGGATGACCCCTCCAGAGTTGGAGTTCGAAACCCTGGCTGGGAACGATGAATTGATGTTCCCTGGTCAGATCATCGTCCATCGGATTGGCCTGGCACCCATGGTAAAAGTGCTTTGGACGACCGAGATTACCCAGATGGAGTTTCAGTCTTACTTTATCGATGAGCAACGGTCGGGGCCCTATCGCTTTTGGCATCACCTTCACCGTTTTGAAGCCTGTGAGGGTGGAACACGGGTCATTGACAGGATCCACTATGCCTTGCCGTTTTTTCCCTTCGGTGAATTGGGTCGTCCGATGGTGCGAGACCGGCTAGATCAGATTTTCGGGTTTCGGCGTGCATGCCTTGAGAAGCGTTTTGGATCCAGGTAGATGAAGATTGATCACCGCGAAAGTGGTTGGCGGCTCTAATGGCTCAGGAGAGAGTAACGCCACCCTTACACCAGGTATTAGGCCCTAGTAGGCGGGTTTAAGAGTGGTTTTGTGAGGAGACCTTACTACCAAAAAACTTGAGCTTTCTTTTCTGTTGGCCGCCTATTTTAACGCGGTTTCACCTCCAGGGCCGGGGGACGAATATTGAGGTGACTGAGATTTATTAGCTTTGTGAATCTTTCTCCAACTCATCGATGGCTTTGAGTGTGCCGGCAATCGTGCCAAAGGTTGGTGCAAACATCCACCCAACCAAGGGAATCATCATGAGTAGCAGGTAGCCAGAACCCAGCCCAATGGAGAGAGACTTTCGTTCTTTGACGAAAGCATCGCTGTCGACCAGAGAGAGCCCCCGGTTTTCGAGAGGAAAATCCATCAGGCCATAGCCAAGAAAGCGTGACTGGGTTAGGAACATCCCGACTGCGGATATCAGCGAACCTATGACAGGGACGAAGCCGCAGGCAAAGAAGAGAATGTTGGCGAGCATTTCCCTGAGGATATACTGCAGGTTGATCCTCGCGCTTCGTGCAAAGGATTGGCCGACGCTGAGGCTCGTCTTAACAAAGTCTTTGCCTTTAACTGCCTTGAGGGTTTCCTCTGCGATGGTGCCGAGGAACGGAGCCAAAAGAATAAGGGCAAGGTGCTTATGAATAAAGACAAAGCCGGCCACGAGTGCGAGGAAGGTGAGAATCGCGGTCGTGATAGTCACAGTCTTATCGAGCCACTCCCATGGAATTCTGACAAGGCCGTCGATCCATCCTGAGATGCCTCCTGCTGCGAAGTAGATCACGGTGACAAGGACAAGGCTTAGCAAGAGGCTGATCGCGCCTGGGAGTATTAGAAAGGGCCAGAGTTGATACCTGAACAGGGCCTTGGGAACCTGCAGGTAGGCAGTGAAACCGTTGAGGGTATTGGTGGCAATGTGGTGTATCGGCATGAAACGAAAAGGCTGAAGAGGATCAGGTGAATGAGGGCAACCTAGTGGATTGTCTTTCCATCGCAAGACTGCAAGTAATGGTCTCAGGCGCAATACCTGATCAAGCCCCTCGACGGTTGCAGCGAAAATTCTAAGGTTGGGAACGATGAATCGACTTCTCCAAACCCTCTCAGTCGGCGCACTGATGCTGACGATTTCTCAGGTGACTTCTCTCGCTGAAACCCTGTCATTACCTCATTTTTTTAGTGACCACATGGTCTTGCAGCGGGAGGTCCCTTCCGCCGTGTGGGGTAAGGCAGCTCCAAACACGGAGGTGAAGGTTTCGTTCAAAGGGAATTCGGGGAAGGTCACTTCTGATGAGCAGGGCAACTGGCGCACGGCGGTTGTGACCGGGGCGGCGGACGCTAAGGGTGCTGAACTGGTTATCACATCGGGCGAAGAGAAAATCGTGATCAATGATGTGCTGGTCGGTGAGGTCTGGCTGGCATCTGGTCAGTCCAACATGGTCTGGACCGTGGATCGGGCGGAGCAATATGCCGAGGAAATTGCCAAGGCTGACTTTCCTGAGATGCGATTCTTCAATGCGCCTACAGTGACAGCAGTCGAGCCGCAGGATGATATCGAAGGGAAGTGGACTTCGGCCAACTCCGAAACGGTTGGTGGTTATTCAGCAGTGGCCTATTTCTTTGCCAAGAAACTGCATGGCGAGCTGAATATTCCCGTCGGAGTCATCAAGACGGCTTGGGGAGGCAAGCCAGTTGAAACCTTTACCAGTCGTGAGGCGCTCTCCACCCTGCCTGGAACAAAAAAACTGGTCGACGCCGTCCTTTTGGCAGATTCCGATTACGATCCAGAAAAGGCTCAGAGTTTCTACGAGAAGCGACTCGCTAGCTGGAAAACAGCCTCTGCTGACTGGAAGGAAAAGCCGGAAGAGCAGCGTGGTCGGGCTCCACGAAAGCCGGTGTCCCCGAAGCGCCCACTCGATACCGAGGGCAAGCCCGGCGTGCTTTTCAATTCGATGATCCATCCGTTCGTGGGCTACACGATTCGGGGAGCGATCTGGTATCAAGGTGAGGGTAATGCCAAGGAGGGGGCGGTTCCCTATGACAAGACCCTGCCGCTAATGATTAATGACTGGCGAACGCGCTGGGACGACGAGTTCTCCTTCTACTATGTGCAACTGGCTAATTTCCGCCAGCCGACGACCAAGCCGGGTGATGACGATCCGTGGCCTCTTCTCCAGAATCGGATGCGCCTTGTGCTCGATACCACGCCGAAAACAGGAATGGCGATCATCAATGATGTAGGTGAAGCCGACGACATTCACCCGTGGAACAAGCATGATGTGGGTGATCGTCTTGCTCTCTGGGCGTTAGCCAAAGACTATGGTAAGGATCTCGTGGCCCACTCCGGCCCACTCTACCGGGCTGTCAAATTTCGGGATAAAGAAGCCCGCGTATTCTTTGACCAGGTCGGCAGCGGACTCGGGGTTCGAGGTGGCGGAAAACTGAAGCGTTTTGAAATCGCGGGGGAAGACAAGGTCTGGCATTGGGCAAATGCGAGGATCGAAGGCGGGGATTCCGTCGTGGTGTCGAGCAAGACTGTGGAAGCTCCGGTAGCGGTGCGTTATGCCTGGGCGTCGAACCCAGAAGGTGCTAATTTGATCAACAGCGAAGGTCTTCCGGCTTCGGTATTCCGCACCGACGACTGAGACGATGCGATTTCCGTTGATGTGATTGAGGCCGCTGCCGACGCAGAGGGCCACAAAGAACTCTCCGCAGGGATTAAAGCGTTGGCAGCCAAGAGACAGACCTTGGAACGTCAGAGCGAGGAATTCAAATAGGTGGCTGCTGAACATACCAGGCTGATGGAAGAGTGGCGTGCCACTTCTCCAGAGCGGTAATAACCTGATGGCAGCTGCGAATACCCGATCTGACAGCTGAACAGACGGGTAGGGTGGCTACGACATTATCTTGTTAAGAATCGCGTTTCTTTGTTCTAATACAGGTGAATACTAGAATGCTACCGTGAGCGACCCTAACGACAAACTGACCCAGATAACGCTGCTGTGGACGAATGCCCAACCCTCAGTGGTGGCGTTTATTCGTTCGATCACGCCACAGTTGGCGGACGCGGAGGATATTCTCCAGGAAACCGCACGCCAGGTCGCAACACGGTTTGATGATTACGATCAGTCACGCCCTTTTGTGCCCTGGGCAATGGGAATCGCGAAATATAAGGTTCTGGAATGGCGGCGCAAGCAGGCGAGGGGTGGGGTCCTGCTAGAAGAGGATGCGATCGATGCGATCAATTTCTCATACACGGAACGTGCCGAAGACTGGCCGGAGGTTGGCAGGGCGATTGACCTTTGCCTGAAGAAGGCTTCGCCGGCTGCCGAGAAGCTGCTGGTGCTGCGCTACCTCGAAAATTTGAAGCCCGCAGAGATTGCACGGCGGCTCGATTCGAGTGCGAATTCAGTATCCGTTCGTCTGACGCGGGCGCGAACGGCTTTACGCGAATGCATTCGGAGGCGCCTCAAGGAGGCGGAAATTGGATAATGGAAAATCCTGACAAAAATATTGATGCCTGGCTCGATGGTGTCCTCGAAAAAGAGGGATGCCACGAGCTGAACGGATGGATCGTGGCGTCCCCGGAGAACGCTGAATATTTCGCGGAGCGGTCGCACATCCACTCCAGTCTGTTCGATTGGGCCAAGGCGATCGGTTCTTGCGGCGTTGATGATGTGGTCGAGTCAGTGGAGTACTCCGTGGCGTCTAACTCGCCGAAGATTCGCGGGAAGGCCAAGGCAATAGCAGCTGCTGTGGTTGCCGCGCTGTTAGCAGTCTTTCTTTTAAATTCGGATCCGGCTCCTGTCCCGGGTAACCCGGTGGCCGAGCTGATAGAGAGTTCCGGTGCCAAGCTGGTCTACCACGGACAAGCGATGGCGGCAGAAGAGAAGGTGATTCTTTCTGGGAACTATCAACTCGTTGAGGGGATTGCTTCAATTGAGTTCGAAACCGGGGTTACTCTTTTGATCGAGGCTCCGGCTGAGTTTCGTATGGCGTCGTCTGAGTTGGTCGAACTGAGCAGTGGTCGCGTCTCGGCCCATGTGCCGCCGGAGGGCATTGGGTTTACTATTAAAACTCCGTCTGCTGAGGTGGTCGACTACGGAACTGACTTTGCTGTTGAGGTTGGGAAAGACCGATCCAGTGAAGTTCACGTATTTGAAGGGGAGGTGAAAGTGCAGCTACGCGAAGGGGAGACGGACCCGGTCCGACTCCTGACCAACGACGCGACGCGGATCGAGTATGAAACGGATGTCCCGCTTGGAATTCCGGTCGATAACGATCGTTTTCTCCGCAGCCTTGATGAACCGGCCATGGAATACTCTCGGATCATTCGCGAGATGAATCCGGTGGTTTACTTCCGTATGGGAATCCCCAAGGAAGGAAAGGTGATGAAAAACCTGGGAGGCCCGATCGACGGCCAGTTGATGGACGGTGCTTGCAAGCGTCCTCCGTTTGCTCCCGGCCGTGTTGGATCATCGGTCAAGTTTGAGGGCCCCGGCGTCAGCCCCCATGTGGTAGCTTACAATTATCCCAAGGCGGAAGGGCCGATTTCTGTCTCCGCGTGGGTTCGAGCTGGGAGCTGGTCACGGCGGGGATGCATTGCGGCGAATGAGAATAAAAATGTGTTGGGTCAATTTCGACTGGGATTCGATCGTGACTCCGGAAGGATTAAGGTGAGAGTGCGGGATGACGAGAATCGAGAAGTACAACTCATCGATCCGGAGGTTCTTCCGTTGAAGGAGTGGCAACACATTGTCTTTGTAGCTGACGGCGAGACCCTGCGCCTGTTCCGGAACGGTCAGGAGGTGGCCTCAGCCGAATGCGGTCTGATCAGTAACCCCCGCAATACAAGTGCCGATCAATTGTTTGTTGGCGCACAGGACAATCGCGATGGAAAAATGACCCACTTTTGGCATGGGCGCATCGATGAGATTGCTCTGTTCAATCACCCGCTAACAGATGCAGATATCATGAAGCAGTATCAGTCGGTTTCCCAATAATGAGACTATTCTTAAATTCCCTGCTCCTTTGCTTCTTCGTCTTCAGCTCTGAAGTGGAGGCGCGTACCAAGGAAGAACGCTTGGCTGCCAAGGCGGCCCGTGAAGCGAAGGAACCCCCATTCCCTGAGGGGCTCAAGCAGTATCCCGAGGTCAAGCCGGCGCCGCCCGTGGCCATTGATGTGGAGCTGGTGCTGAGTCGCCAGCAGATTGCGAACGCGGCCTCTGTGATTGACGAGCATATTGCCAATGGGCTCGCCAAAGCTGAAGTGAAAGCCAATCCGGCCGCGAGCGAAGAAGCGCTTTTGAGGAGACTTTATCTCGATATCATTGGCCGAATTCCCTCTGACGATGAAGCCGACCGGTTCTTTGCCAGTAGAGATCCTGACAAGGTTGCTGATTTGATTGATGAGCTACTAGTCTCCGATGGCTATCGTTTGCATCAATTTACCTGGATGGGGGACATGCTGCGCCACAAAAGCGAGGGAGCTCGACGTGGGGACTTCGCGCTTTATGATCGCTGGCTCAAGGATCAGTTGAAAATGAATCGCCCATGGAATGAGGTGGTTTATGAAATGCTCACGGCGAAAGGCAGCCTCGCGACCTCAGGGCCGGCCGGCTATTTGATGCGCGACCCGGGAATGCCACTCGATAATCTCGCGAATACCCTGACAATCTTTCTTGGCGCCAATGTTTCCTGCGCGCAGTGTCACGATCATCCGCTGGCTCAGTGGACTCAGCAGGAATTCTATGAGATGGCCGCCTTCTTCGGGTCGAGTGAGGTGAGCGCTCGTGATCCTCGGAAAATCAGCAAAAAACTGGCAACGAATGCGCTTTCGAAGCAGGACTTGATTAAGGTAGTGGCGCAGAACATGGCCAGTATTACTGAATTGGGTGCTCAGGAATTGGTTTATCCGGAAGACTACGCTTATGATCACGCTAAGCCGGGTGATCCAGTTGTGCCTATGCTGCTGTCATGGGGCGGTGACGATTTTAAAGGTGCGGCATACCAGGTGGATACCGAGAACCCGACCGAGCTGCGTCATAGTTTTGCGAGCTGGATGACCCACCCAGAGAATCCACGTTTCGCGACGACGATCGCCAATCGTCTCTGGAAGAAAAATTTCGGAATTGCGGTTCAGGAACCTGTTGAAGACATGGACGATCCTCGTCTCGCCTCCAATCCGGCACTGCTGGCGTTTCTCGGACAAATCGTGGTGGCGGCCAAGTTCGATCTGCGTGAATACCAGCGGGTGCTCTACAACACGAAGACTTACCAGGCCGAAGCCAGCGTGACGCCGCCGATTGGCGACATCGATGACTTCGCGTTCCCGGGCCCTGTGCTGCGCCGCATGACCGCAGAGCAGGCATGGGACTCCATTCAGACGCTGATTGCCGGGACAAAGATCGATAGCTACGAAACGGACTACTCGCACTATGTCACCAAATTTGCGTTTCCGTTTGATGATTTTACCGATGAGGAAATCTACAACACGGCTCTGGCGATGAAAGCATCAGGCTACCTGACGAAAAAGGAGAGGCAGCGAGGTCTTGATCTCCGGGCCTCCGCGCTACAGCAGCCAGAGAGACCGGATCACTTTCTGAGGATGTTTGGTCAGTCTTCGAGAGAGCTGATCGACGATGGCAGCCTCGAGGGGAATATCCCACAGACCCTGGTGCTGATGAATGGCCAAATTCAGGAAATGGTTTCAGCGCGTGATGCCAGGTTGATTCGCAAGGCGAAGTCTCTTGATTCGATGGATGACCAGGTAGAATTTCTCTATCTCAGCTTCTTCAGTAGGAAGCCGACCGAAAAGGAGTCTGATCGCATCAAGCAGGCGATGGAGGAGGGAACATCGATTCCCGATCTCGCCTGGGTCCTTTTTAACACACCTGAATTTCTTTTTGTTCAGTAGTCTGGGCTGACTTTGAACCTGACATTTTCCCCAACCCTTTTCTCCGCGACTATGAAATTGGATACCGACTTTTCCCGGCGGCGCTTCGTTGAGCGGATCGCAAAATCGGCACTTGGCCTGACGGTCTTGCCAACAATTGGCTACACCGCCGAAGGCGTGCGCGGAACTGGGTTTGGCAAAGCCAAAAACATCATCTTTCTCCAGGCTCGCGGCGGCATGAGTCACGTCGACACCTTCGATCCTAAGGAAGGTGGTTCGAAGGGACCGGCTGAAGCCATTTCGACCTCTGCAGATTTTCAAGTGACCTCCTACCTGCCCGAGACCGCGAAGGTAGCTGATCGCCTTTCCGTGATTCGCACGATGACAGCCAAGATCGGAGTGCACGGTCCAGCGCAGTATTTTATGCGAACGGGCTTTGCTGAGCGCACTACAGTAAAGCATCCCAACCTCGGTGCCTGGGCGCAACACTATCTCGGTACTAGCCACGAGACCCTCCCTTCGTCCGCCTGCATCAATGACGGCCCGCGCTACGGCAACGGATTCTTTGAGCCTTCCTTCAGCCCCATTCCAATTCACAATCCCATGACCGGGCTTAAGAATGTTGACGTTTCCGGGGGAGCGGATCAACTCAAAGAGAAACTCGATCTGGCGCAAGACCTGAGTGTCGGTTTCATGGATAAATATCCGGATGCGAACGTTTCCGCCTATCGAGAATTCTACGATAATACGCTGCGCCTGCTCCGCAGCGAAGACCTCTCAGCTTTTGATATCACTCAGGAGCCGAACGTGGTTCGGGAGCGTTTTGGAATGGGTCAGTTCGGGCAAGGGTGTCTCCTCGCTCGTCGTCTCGTTCAGGCCGGAGTTCGATATGTCGAAGTGAGCAGTGAAGGCTGGGACATGCACAACACACTCGAGGCTGACATGGAAGAGGTGGCGCCTTCGTTTGACCAGGCTTACGCTGCTCTGATCCAAGATCTCGAGGCAAACGGTCTACTCGACTCTACTCTCGTGGTGCTGGCGACCGAGTTTGGACGCAAGCCAACGTGGGGCGGCAAGGGTCGTGGGCATTACCCGATTTGTTTCTCTACTGTTTTGGCCGGCGGCGGCGTGAAGCGTGGCTACGTTTATGGGGCTTCTGACGAAGAGGGGCGTCATCCGGACAAGCCGACGACCGTCGAAGATTTTCACGCAACGATAGGCTGGGCTGCAGGAATGCCGATTGAGGAACCGTTCATTACTTCGACGGGTCGCCCCTTTCAGGTGGGCGGCTCCGCAGCGAAGGTGGTTCACGATGTTTTTGCTTAGGGAAGTTTTTCAACAACTGGCAAAGCTTTTAGAGCGTCGCCTTTGCTTGGCCGTATTACCTCTTATTTTCACTTTAGGCTGAACACAGGAACGTGATGGTGTCTCTAATTTTTGTTTTTCTTGCAAACTGCAAGCGTGGTTTGCAGACAATCCTACAGCAAAAGTCCAAAGAGTTCGCCGACGCTCTGGCTGAAGAATGGAAGTGGCACCTCATGGGTCAGGA
>DCQY01000004.1:76263-101699 GCA_002323995.1 Akkermansiaceae bacterium UBA1506
GGATTTGCCTCAGCTGAGAGCAAACCTAATGTCGTCCTCATCTATATCGATGATCTCGGTTACGGTGATCTTGGCACCTATGGAAGCCCAGATATTCCCACCCCTCACATCGACCAGTTGGCGGCGGAAGGGGTGCAGTGTAACACCTCCTACATCACGAATCCACCGTGTTGCCCGAGTCGCTGTGCGCTCATCATGGGGCAGTATGGCCAGCGCTTCGGTAAGTATGGCATGTCACGTGGCCTGCCCATCCCTGAGGATCGGCCCACCCTCGCTCGTTTTCTTTCCGACAACGGCTACGTGACCGGGCAGATCGGCAAGTGGGACATCGGTTCGAAGCTCCAGGGACCGCTCCAGGTCGGCTTTCAGGAAGTCGCGAAGAAGGCACCTCAGAAGGTCTACACTGACAAAGAGGTCAAGAAGATGAAGCCGGCGGTCAGCAAGGCCTTCGGCGGCAATAAGCGCAACTCGAAGTATTTCTGCATCAATGAAGAGGGTGAAACGGTCTGGCTGACCGATCATGATGGCGACATGATGGTAGACTTCATTGATCGTCATGAGGAGAAGCCCTTCTTTCTCTACTGGTCACCGGAGGCAGTTCACTCCATCAACGTGGAAGCGCCTGAGTCACTCATGGGCCGGACCACCGCACCGAAGAATCGTCGCGCTTTAGCCGGGGCGATTGTCTCGGTCGATGACCAGGTCGGAAAGTTGATGAAGGCGTTGGATGAAAAAGGATTGCGCGAGAATACGCTCGTTATTTTCTCAAGCGACAACGGCGCCAATGGCAGTGAAGGCGGCTCGTCCGCTCCCTACACTGGTGGAAAAGGTTCTGGCACCCAGAAAGAAGGTTGGGTGCGGGTCCCGACAATCTTTTCGATGCCGGGTGTGTTGCCCGAGGGGCAGTCCTACAGCGGTATGATCGCCAATTTTGATTTTTACTCAACGATTGCTTCCGTCGCGGGTCTCGAGATTCCTCAGCATTGCGATGGAGTGAACTTGGTCCCGTTCCTATCAGGTGAACAGGAAGGGGATGCACATGCCTATCTTTTCTGGCACAACAGCGAGCCTGGCGATGCGGAGCGCCGGCACTTGTTGGCCGCTCGCTGGAAAGACTGGCGCCTCTATCGCAAGTATGTGCACGACGAGTGGCAGCTCTTTGACCTGAAAAAGGATCCTCGCGAAGAGAATAACGTGGCGGCACAGAATCCCGAAGTGGTGAAGCAGCTCGCCAAGAAACACGAGGAGTGGGCCAAGACCCTGCCTCCGGTAGCTAAGATCCCTGTGATTGAAGGCGATAAGGAGAGGTCTGGCAGCGGTTACGGCTGGGCCACGGCACCCTGAAGCGTTTCATTAAATAAACCTTATTAGCGTGCGCATCCGCGCAGTTGCGATGAGGCGGCCGCTCGTTCAATATCACAGAATGAGACGAATTCTTCCTGTCCTATCGATTTTGGGTACGTTGCCATCTGCCTTGCCGGCTGAGTCGTGGGTCGTGGAGAGCGAGGAGGAATGGTCCGCCGCCAAGGGCCGCGCAGAAAACATGGAATTCGCCGAGGGATTTGTCGAACCCACGGCTGCCCAAGCCAGTTTCCAGAGCATTGTCAAAACCTTTCCCAAGAAGCGTAAGTTGAGCTCGGTGTTGTTCGAGCAGTCTCCTGTGTGGGACAACTGGGAGCAGATCGCTGACATCACACCTTCGGGAGCTGGGAACGCGTATGTATTCCTTCCTATTGCGCCCGGCGACTACTACTTTTTTGCGACCCATCGTGATAGGCCTGCTGTCCAATACCCTGAGGGACTCAGCGGAAAAGAGCGCCGGGCCTTCAGGCAAGAGTGGGAAAAGAAGAATCCCAGTAAGAGCGCCAAAGGATACCATGCCTGGCACAGCACGAACCTGAAAGAGTGGAAACATCTTGGGCCTGTATGTTGGTCGAACTGGATGACCACGGCTGAGTATGCTGACGGGAAGTTTTACCTCTACTACGATGAGCCCAACGATCAGAACCCGCACCTGATTGTGGATGATAATCTTACGGACGGGGTGCCGGGGAAAGACTACCGCGAAGTGTTTTCGGATCCTTCTCACGGTTCGGACGCCGGTATCTTTCGGGACGAAGACGGTATATTCCACCTGATTTATGAGGACTGGAGCCCAATTAATGCGCGTGAGAATGCGTGGGACTCGCCGCTGGCGGGACGTGTTTCCAGCCCCGATGGGATTGAAGGCTTCACCTACGGAGAACATCCTCCAGCAGTGGATCATCGCACCCAACCGACTGGCAAGATGGGTTCCTATGCGCACACCTCAATGAAGGTTTCCAATAACGGTGAGGAGCTCGAATATGAAATTCACGAGCCGAAGCAGGATGCCTATGGTGATTGGACAGTGATTAAGGTGGGGCGTTACTATCACCTGTTCTGTGACTACGATCCGGCCGATCACGGAAAGTCTATGCGCATGGGGCGTTTTCACACAGATGATCTCAATGCGGAGTTCAAATGGTCCGGAGAGATCGGTGAAGGCTTTCACCCTGACCCGAGCATTGGCTTCGCAGAAGGCAGGTTCTACGCCATCATGCAGCAGGAGACAGACTTCGTAAGTCCCGGCCCGTGGGTGGATGGTGTTGAAGCCCGTGCCGGAGTTGATGAGGATGGCGACGGCTCAGTCGATCAGTGGACGGGTTGGCAGAAGATCAGCGAGTCCTATTCTCAGAAGCCCGGTTTTGCCCGCATCGTGGAGGTCGATCTCGCCTCGGTAGATGCAAGCGATCTCCCGAAAGGTGAAGGCTTTGCCTTCGAATTTAGAACCAAGAATCTTAAAAGTGGCGTCCAGCCGATTATGGATCGGGTGACGCTTGAGTTCGATTAGGCGCCTCAATTAGAACAAACCACCTTATTTCATGAAAGCTTTCAGACTTCTCCTCGTTTCCTGTATCGCCTATGGGGTGACGGGAGCTGTTGCCGCAGAGCGGCCTAATATCGTATTCATCCTTTCTGACGATCTCGGTTACGGTGATATTCAGGCTTACAATCCTGACAGCAAGATTCCCACTCCGCATTTGGATCGGATGGCGGCGGAAGGGATGCGATTTACGGATGCCCACGCGGGTGGCTCCACTTGTAAGCCTTCGCGCTACGCGCTTCTTTCGGGTGAGTTTGCCATTCGTATGCTAGACAAGAGTGATAAGGGAGGTCCCTTGCTTCCGGAAGGTCAACCAACCATTGCGAGTTTGCTGCGCGATAACGGCTACCGAACTGCAATGGTGGGCAAGTGGCACCTTGGCTTTGATCAGAACGGTGAAAAGGGGAACGAGTTGCTCAATGGCTTTTCTTTTGATCCGGAGAACATGACCGGTGGTCCGGTTGACCGTGGCTTCGAAAGTTACTTCGGTATGCATGCTTCCCTCGATATCCCTCCCTATTTCTATATCGATAAGAGGACCGCGACGGAGTTGCCATCAACCTCGATCGAAGCCAGTGACAGCGTGGGGACTGAGGAGAACTGGAATCACATTCAGGGCGCTTTCTGGCGCGCGGGTGGTATCGGGTCGGACTTTAAGCACCTCGAAGTGACGCCACGTTTCTGCGAAGAAGCCTGTAAGGTGATTGAAAATCATGATGGGGAAAAGCCTCTCTTTCTTTACCTTGCTTTGCCGTCTCCTCATACGCCTTGGGTTCCGACAGAGGAATACCACGGTAAGAGTGGCGCGGGGATGTATGGTGACTTTGTGATGCAGGTGGACGCTGTCGTAGGCCGGGTCATGGCGAGCCTCAAGGCAGTTGGTATGGATGAGAATACGCTACTTCTTTTCTCCAGCGACAACGGCCCGGTGTGGTATGCCGAAAATACAGAAAAGTTTTCACATGCAGCTACAGGCCCGCTTCGCGGCATCAAAGGGAGCGCATGGGAAGGGGGGCACCGCATGCCGTTTCTGGCTCGTTGGCCGGCGCGGTTGAGTGGGGGATTGGTCACAAATCATACCGTGGCTTTCTGCGATGTTTTCGCGACTTTTGCAGCATTGGTCGGACAGGAACCGTTGCGGGAAGGAGTGGCACGTGACAGTGTGAGTTTTGCTGGTCTTCTCCTGAGGCCTGAGGAAAAGCTCCCGTCCCGGCCGCCGATTCTCCATGATAGTGAAACCATTCGCGCCGGTGATTGGAAACTTTTGACGTCGAAGAAGGGCCGAGGATTTGGAGCTTCCAAGGGCGTTAAATACAGCCCAGAGTTATACCATCTCAAGGAAGACCTGTCAGAGCGGAACAATCTTTACCGCGAGCATCCCGAGGTGGTCGAAGAAATCGGAGCATTACTGGAGAGTTACCAGACTGAGATGCCGAATGCAGCGCCTGCTCCGAAAAATCCGAAAGCTAGAGTAAAGCATTAATCTGTTGATACCTTGAGAGCATGAGATTTGCGACAACTTTTCTATTACTGCTGATCGTGGCGAATCATTTTCAGTCCGTCGTTGCGGAGGAGAAGAAGGCAAAAAACGTCATCCTCATTATGGCGGACGACTCCGCGGCCGACAATTATGGCTCCTACGGGAGTAACTTCTTCCAGACACCGCATCTCGACAAATTAGCCGCCCAAGGAGCTAGATTCACTCATTGTTATTCCGGACCTGTCTGCACCACGAGTCGGGTCAAGATCATGACAGGGCGTTGCGGTATTCGTAATTACTCGATGTTCGGCAGCCTCGACAAAAATGAGGTGACCTTCGGTAGTATGATGAAGAATGCCGGCTACGCCACGGCCATTGCCGGAAAGTGGCAATTACATGGACCGCCCAACGGTTCGCTCGCTCCCGAGTGTGGTTTTGATACTTATTGCCTCTGGAATTATCCGGGGACGGAGCGCGCTAGGTTCTGGAATGCGAGCATCATGCATGATGGAGAACTACTCGAAACAACGGAGGAGGACTATGGCCCAGACATTTTCACGGACTACATCATCGACTTCATTGAAGAGAAGAAGGATGAGCCTTTCTTTGTCTACTATCCGATGGTCTTGACACACTCGCCTTTTGTCGCGACGCCTGACAGCGAACCTATTGGCGAACTCAAGGGAAAAGAAAAGTCACTGCGCTACTTTCAGGATATGACCGCATACGCAGATAAGTGTGTCGGCCGAATTGTCGACGCTCTCGAGGAGAGAGGGTTGAGCGAGAACACGGTGGTGATTTACACTACTGATAACGGTACAGACCGCAGCCTCAGCTATCCCTTTGGCGATGAGACTCGCAATGGCATGAAGGCCTGGGCAATCGATGCCGGTACCCACGCTCCGCTGCTTGTGAGCTGCCCAGGAACGATTCCCGAGGGGACTCAGAGTGATGACCTCGTCGATTTTTCCGATTTCTTGCCTACTATTGCTGACATAACAGGGGCCGAGATGCCCGACGTGAAGCTAGATGGACGTAGCTTCTGGCCTCAGTGTCAGGGCAAGGAAGGTGATCCTCGTAAATGGATTTACCAGTATTATTATCCCAAGTTTACCGAGGCTGGTAAGCCCCACGGAGAAGGGATAAACGGCAATGAGATAGCCTGGGCCCAGAATCAGAACTTCAAACTCTATCGCGATGGTACGATGTATGCCGTGTCTGATCGTGACGAGAAAAATCCCATTGTGAAGAATGGTGCTGGCGAGCGTGGGGAGACAGCACGTGCTATGCTCCAGAAGGCGATTGATTCCATGCCTGACTGGGCAGCTAAGTTGGCCTACGAAGATAAGGGTGAAAAAGGGAAGAAGGATTTGAAAAAAAAGGATAAGTCCCACAAGTAGTCGTTTTTATGAAGTATTGGGTTATCGCCACATTCATAGGTTTTGCGACCACTGTCATTCCAGCCTTCTCTCAGGAGCAGCCCAATGTGGTTTTCTTTTTGGTCGACGACTTGGGTCTTGGAGACGTGGGCTGCTTTGGATCTACTTTTCACGAGACGCCTCATATTGACCAACTGGCAGCAGATGGGATGAAGTTCACCCAAGCCTATTCGGCCTGCACGGTCTGTTCACCGAGTCGGGCGGCGATTCTTCTCGGGAAATACCCGGGAAGGATTCATCTCACCGAT
The DNA here is from genome assembly GCA_002323995.1 of Akkermansiaceae bacterium UBA1506. Taxonomy (GTDB): domain Bacteria; phylum Verrucomicrobiota; class Verrucomicrobiia; order Verrucomicrobiales; family DEV007; genus Arctic95D-9. Next base: position 82,336 of record DCQY01000004.1, read on the forward strand.
TGGATAGCTGGGCACAAGCGGAAAAACCCGAGGTTAAAGATTCCTGATTGGAATATGCGCATGGAACACAAGGAAACCACGCTCGCAGAAGCGATGAGTTTCGGCGGGTATCGAACTCAGTTTATCGGTAAATGGCATCTCATGCCAATTGGGCAGGAGGATTATGAGGATCACTATCCAACCTCGCATGGTTTCGACAGCAATATTGGGGGGCGGGATTGGGGGCAGCCGAAAGGGCCGGGGAAGTTCTTTGCGCCCTTCGGTATGCCGAATCTTCCGGATGGTGAGACGGGAGATTTTCTGACTGATGCCCTGACTGAAGAGGCGATCCGATTCATCGACTCAGCAAAACAGGATCCGTTCTTTCTCTTTTTCTCCTACTACACCGTTCATGGCCCAATTATGGCGCCGCCGGAGTTGGTGACAAAATACAAGAAGAAGGCAGAGAGCTTCACTCAACCTTATACGGAGCGGGTCAACCCGGCCTTTGCGGGGATGATGGAGTTACTCGATGAAAGTGTAGGCAGGGTTCGAGCTCACCTCCGGAAACTTGGGTTGGATAAGAACACGCTGATCGTATTCACGGCTGACAACGGAGGAACATCGGAACTGGCTTCGGCAGGACTTCGCGGGGCCAAGGCGCTCTCGTATGAAGGTGGTACTCGCGTATCGACAATAGTGAGTTGGCCTGGAATCACTGAACCCGGGTCGGAATGTGATGTGCCAGTCATCGGTAATGACTTTTATCCCACTTTATTAGAAGCGGCCGGACTCGATCTGCTCCCGGAACAGCATCTGGATGCTCAAAGTCTCGTTCCTTTGCTTAAGGGGAAGTCAGATCAGTGGGAGCGTGACGAATTATTCTGGCACTATCCCCACTATCACAGAACCAATCCCTACGGGGCGATTCGAAAAGGGGATTTCAAGCTGATTGAGTTTTTTGAAGATGGAGTGCTCGAGTTGTATGACCTAAGGAAGGATCCTGCCGAGTCACAGAATCTTGCGGCATCTCAACCCGAGAAGGTGCAGGGTCTACTGAAGGTAATGAAGCAATGGAGGGATTCGGTCGGCGCGCAGATGCCGATACCCAACCCGGTCTATGATCCTGACATAATTCCGGAAAGACGTGGTGCTCAGAAATCCGGGACGAAGATAATGAGTCCGGTTTTAACTGCTCACGGAGAGGTCTCTGCCTCTTCAAATCAGTCAATTAATCCAGTAGGTAATTCCATCGACGGAAATAGGAAGACCCGATGGGCAGCTGACGGTGAGAGCGTTCCGCAGTGGATTCAACTCAACCTAGGGGAGGCGAGGAAACTCGCCGGGGTCGATATTTATTTCAAGAATCCAACCTGGGTTCACTATCGGGTTGAGGTTTCCAATGATGGCAAAAAATGGAAAGTCATTTACGAGTCGAAATCTCAGGATGTGATTCAGGACGAGCGCCCGAGGTTTGACACCGAAAGTCAGTTTCTGAGAGTGACCGTTGATGATTTAGGATCTGGTTGGGTCACTATTTCCGAATGGCGCCCGGTCTTTGCCGCTCAATAACATCTGTATTTTAAACCCAGCGATCATCATGAAGCGTTCACTCAAATTGATTTTCCTCGCCCTTGGATCGGCTGCTTTTCTTCAGGGTGCGGAGAAACCAAACGTGCTCTTTGTTATCTCCGACGACCTTAGCTATAACCTTGGAGGAATGGGGCACAGGGTTTGCAAGACGCCGCACCTTGATGCGTTCGCGAAATCATCAGTTACTTTTACTCGTGCCTACACGCAGTTTCCGCTGTGTGCGCCATCCCGAGCTTCCTTATTTTCCGGGCAGTATCCTTCCGCGAACGGCGTGATGGGCAACGGTGGCAATGTGGCAGAGGATCGAGTCACCTTGCCTAGACATTTCCAGAACAACGGTTACTGGGCAGCTCGGGTCAGCAAGATTTATCATATGGGTATCCCTGTTGATGTACTTCAAGGCACCAACGGGGGAGATCATGAGCCATCTTGGAACGAGCGCTTCAACATTATGGCAATGGAGTCAATGACGCGAGGCAAGATCGTTGACTACCTCAATCCCGATGATCCCATGGCCTTTAAAAAGGAGCGAAAGATCTGGGAGGAGGCTAATGAGTCAGGCAAACCATACAAGATGATACCGGAAGCACGCAGCCAGTTTACGGTGACTGAGGTGGCTGACAAGGATGAAGGCCTGCTCGCGGACGTCATGGCAGTGGACAAGGCAATCGAGTTGTTGGAACAGCGCGCTGAAGATGAAAAGCCATTCTTTCTCGCGGTGGGCTTTGTCCGCCCGCATTTTCCGTTCATCGGGACAGAGAGTAACATGGCCCACTACGATATCGAGAACATTGAATATCCCGCCTTCCCCGAAAACGACTTTGACGATATTCCGCCTCAGGCGATCAATTCCAAGATGGAGTTTTCCGAGTATGCCATCCGTGACCTTCGACGTGGTTACTATGGTTCGATCACCCATATGGATGAGCAGTTCGGGCGTCTTGTGGCGGAGCTGGATAACCTCGATTTGCGCGACAACACCATTGTCGTATTCGTCAGTGACCACGGTTATATGATCGGCGAACACTCCATGCATAAAAAGTCCAAGCTATGGGAGGAAGCCATCCATGTTCCGCTGATGATTTCGGTGCCCGGATGGGAAGGGGGCACTCGTTGCAATGAGTTTGTCGAGCTGGTTGATCTCTATCCTTCGCTCGCTGAGCTTGCTGGATTGCCAGCCGATCCTGGTGCCCAGGGTCTGTCGCTCACGGGTTTGATGAAAAACCCTTCTTCAAAGCGCGATGAAAAACCGGACGCTTATATTCAGGTAAGTAAAGGCCATGGATTACGCACCGGAAAGTGGGCTTTCATGTGGTATCCGAAGAGCAAAAAAAACAAGGAAGCGTTCATGCTCTACGACATGGAGAAGGATCCTAAGCAGTTTAACAACCTTGCCATGAATCCTGAGTATGCCGCAGTAATGGCGGAGCTGAAGGAGCGGCTTGAAGAACGAGTCGAAGCAGCGAAGCCGCAGTAGGCGTCCTGCCGTAACAAATTTTCAAAAGAGGGAGAGGCTGAAATGATGCGTGCTTTGTTTTTATTCGGGTGGTTGTTTTTCGCTTTTCAGGGAGTGGCTCTCGGTGATGGGCGCCCTAACATTCTTTTCTGTTTTTCCGATGATTGGGGGCGATACGCCAGCATCTATCGTGACCCAAGTCGTCCGGGGTTTAACGATGTGATCGAAACACCGGCACTGGACGAGATCGGAAGCAGCGGTGTTGTCTTCAACAACGCGTTTGTTAGTGCCCCCAGTTGCAAGCCGTGCCGCGCGTCTGTGACCACGGGCATGCCTTTTTATCGTTGTGGTAGTGAGGCCTTCCTCCATAGTCAGGAATTTGGCAAAGCAGAAGACCCTTATAAGGCTTTGCCGGGCTTTTCAGAATTGTTGGTGCGTGGTGGTTATCACGTGATGCACTGGGGAAAAACAACCAGCAAGCCAGCCAAGCGAGTGGATCGGACACATCACCTGCCGATCTGCTATTTCTCACAGGCAGTTTCCGAAGCGGAAGACAAAGAGGCGAGGAAAGAAGAAATTCTCTCATTTGTCCGTTCCAACTTCAGTTCGTTCCTCGATGACCAGTCGGACGGGAAGCCGTTCTTCTATTGGTTTGGACCTCACAATTCACACCGGCAGTGGACACGGGGATCGGGCAGAGATATCTGGGGCCTCGATCCGGACTCCCTGGAAGGAAAGATGCCGGCGTTCCTGCCCGATGTTCACGAGGTGCGCGAAGACATTGCCGACTACCTCGGCGAAGCGCTGGCGTGGGATCATATGCTTAACGAACTGCTTCTCGAATTGAAGGCTCGAGGAGAACTGGAGAACACGCTCATCATTGTTTCAGGTGATCACGGAATGCCCGGGATGCCTCGCGGGAAATGCAACCTCCACGACTTTGGCTCAATGGTTTCACTTCTCGTCAGCTGGCCTGGGAGCGTGGAGGGCGGCCGGAAAGTGGATGACTTCGTCAGCCTGATGGACATCGCACCGACCGTCCTCGAAGCAGCGGGAGTGGAACCACCTGAGCACATGTTGGCGAAGAGTTTCATGAACGTGCTGAAGTCCGGAGAGAGTGGAATCGTGGAGCCCGAAAGGGATCACGTTATTATCGGCCGCGAGCGACATGTCGGGCAGTCTCAGAAGGATCGTGAGCCTTATGCCTCAAGGGCCATTCGGACCGCTGACTTTCTGTTGATTCGAAACTTTAAGCCGGAGCGCCTGCCCATGGGAGTGGTCTATGATGAGAATGCGAGCGCCGGGGATCTCCTTCAAAATCACTACCTGGCCTATCCTGACATGGACGCGAGTCCGACCAAGGTTTTCCTGATGACGAACCGGGAATCCTATTCGGAATACTATGACTATGCCTTCGCTGCGAGGCCGGAGTTTGAGCTCTACGATTTGCAAAATGATCCGGACCAGGTCAACAACGTCGCGTCCAGTCCTGAGTATGCGACACGACTGGAAGAGCTGACGGATCGCATGATGCAGATTCTCGAGGAGACAGATGATCCACGCGTGATTGGCGACGGCAAGGCCTTCGATCGAATTCCGTATGTTGATCCAGATTATCCTGCCAAGGAATGGTCAAAGAGAGAGCTGAAGTTTTAGGCCCTTCTTTCTCTAGCCGTAGGGTATGAAGCTGCTTGTTTTCTGGTTTGTTGTTTTCATTTGTGCTTAGTCTCTTCGTGGCCAAAACTCACTAAAAAATGTCTACCTCAGTCAATCCTTGCTGGGCATGATCGAGTTACGTAATTCATGGTCAGCTTTATGTTTTTGCTTCGTCTAACTTCTTTCACCGCACTTTTTTTTGCGGTTTCTTTTGCTTCTGAGGCTCCCCGCACACCTAATGTCATTTTCTTCCTAGTCGATGATCTCGGGCAACGCGATATTGGCTGCTATGGTAGCGAGTTCCATGAAACGCCAGCCATCGACCAGTTGGCGAAGGACGGGATGCTCTTCGCCAATGCCTACGCGACTTGCCATGTCTGCTCGCCGAGCAGGGCCAGCATCCTGACGGGCAAATACCCGGGGCGGACCAATTTAACAGAGTGGCTCGGAGGACGACCTGAGCGAGATTACGAACCGTTACATCATGGAGAAAAGCTGACCGCGCTTCCAGATGAAGAAGTGACCCTGGCCGAAACGCTCAAGAGTCACGGCTACGCCACTGCCAACTATGGCAAAGCTCATCTGAGAGTGGATCCGAAGACTTACGGGTTTGACGAAGCGATCACGGGGTGGGTGCGATCCTATCACTATCCTTTCGGCAACGAATACAATGAAGCGCTGCCGGCGGCGGAGGGGGACTACTACACCGACAAGTTGACGGACGCGGCGCTGGACTTTATCGAGCGGAACCGGGATCAACCATTCTTCGTGCACCTTGAGCACTTCGCGGTGCACGATCCCATCCAGGGGCGCCCGGACCTAGTTGAGAAATACCGCAGGAAGCTCGAAGCGATGCCGGAGATGCAGGGCCCGGATTTCATTCTCGAAGCCAATCCGGACGGTCCCGCGTTATCGCAGGAGGAACTCATCGCGCTGATGGAAGACGACGATCAGCGGGCGCACCAGGACGCGCGAGTCTGGTGGGTGAAACAAAAGCAGGACAATGTGGAGTTCGCCGGCATGCTCGAGGCGACCGATGAAAGCCTTGGCCGCATCCGTGAAAAGCTTCGCGAGCTGGGATTGGAGGAAAACACCATCATTGTTTTCACGGCGGACAATGGAGGGATGGCAGCCTCAAATCAGTATCGGGGTATCGGTCACGACCGCGAGTTTCTCGACTCGAAGTTTGCCTCCTCCAATCTTCCGTTACGTGGCGCGAAGGGCTGGAACTATGAAGGAGGACTTCGTGTCCCTTTGATCGTGCACTGGCCCGGCCTCACTGAACCCAACTCTACCTCAGATGCCGTTGTGACGGGAACGGACTACTACCCTACGCTGCTTGAGATGATGGGGCTTCCTGCTGTACCGGATCAACACGTCGATGGAGAGAGCTTTGCCTCGGCTTTGAAGGGGGAGGCCTATGATCGCGGTCCGGTTTTCTGGCACTTTCCCCACTACAGTAATCACGGCTACCAGAGTCCCGGTGGAGCGATCCGGTCCGGAGATTACAAATTGCTCGAATATTACGAGAACGGCACGGTGCAGCTCTTCGACCTCGCGAATGATCTTGGGGAGCAGAATGACCTGTCGAAGGAACATCCCGAAATTGTTGCAGAGTTGAAACAGCAGTTCCACGACTGGCGAGATGAGGTGGATGCGAAAATGCCGTATCCAAAGACTGCAACGTCTCAGCCGGCGCCGGGTGCTCGTGTTGCGGCACCACCGACTGCGGAGACAAGGAACCGGGGAGTCGGAGCGGTCCTCTTAAGCGAAGACTTACCGAAGTCAGTCGAACTTTTCGCGCCGGGCTGGACCGTCAAAGACTGGGGTGGGCCGGCCATGAAACCGGGACTGCGCGAGGCGTGGAGTGGACGGCGCGCTGTGTTGTTGACACATCCGAAGAATAAGGAAGAGCCTTGCACATTGTCAAAAAATGTGTCGGTGCCTGAAGGTAAAACAACGACCCTGAAAGTGGAGGTGAATAATCACCCTAAAGGAGACTGGCTTTTGGCTATCTGCATTGATGGCGAAGAAGTCCTGAAGAAAATCATAGAGGAACAGACGTGGCAACTAGTTGAGTTGGATCTCAGTGCCTACGAAGGAAAAACGATTCAGATCGATCTCGAGAACCGGCTCAACGATGCCTGGAAATTTGAGGCAGGCTACTGGAGTGGTCTGGAGGTTGTTTTGGAATAGATGGCCAGAATCCACCAAAAAACGGCTCGTCAATTCAAGGGTCATTCGGAAAGATAAGTTCTGTCGCTTTTATTAGGTTACCTAACGATGAAAAGAATATTACTGCTCCTACTTCTGCCCTTGCTTCAATCGGTCACGCTCCTTCCTGCAGAAGATCGGCCCAATGTCATTGTCGTAATCACTGACGATCAAGGGTATCCGGATCTCTCCTGTCACGGAAATCCGGTTTTAAAGACACCTCATCTCGATGAGTTGCATCGCCAGAGTGTCAGGATGACGGACTTTCATGTTGCGCCGATGTGCACACCAACGCGGGGGCAGTTGCTGACAGGGCTGGATGCGGCTCGCAACGGGGCAATCAACGTCAGTAGCGGGCGCACTCTGTTGAGGGCCGATTTGCCTACCATGGCCGATCTGCTCAGGAGGGCTGGTTATCAAACAGGCATTTTCGGCAAATGGCACTTGGGCGACAATTTTCCGTTTCGTCCGCAAGACCGCGGATTCGGGGAATCCCTGTGGTTCCCCTCGTCCCACATCAACTCCACTCCTGATGTGTGGAACAATGACTACTTTGACGATACTTACATGCGAAATGGTGAGCGTGAACCTTATGAGGGATACTGCACCGATGTTTTCTTTGATGAAGCGATCAAATGGATGGCGAATCGAGTTGGCGAAGAGGAGCCATTTTTCGCCTACATTCCCACCAACGCGCCGCATGGGCCTTACTGGGTGCCAAAGAAGTATCGCGACGCGATGACGAAGGAGTTTTCCGCTGCCCACGCGGATGGCCGGGTGGGTTGGTTTGAAGAAGGCTTACGTTACAAGCTCATCACCTTTCTTGCGATGATTGCCAACATTGACGACAACATCGGCAAGCTGACGCAATTCCTTGATGAGTCGGGTATCGCAGACAACACAATCCTAATCTTTTTAACCGACAACGGCAGCACTATGGGTGAGCGCTACTACGACGCCGGGATGCGCGGTCGCAAAACTCAGCTTTGGGAAGGAGGTCACCGCGTGCCTTGCTTTGTGCGATGGCCTGAAGGGGGATTTGGGGAACCCCGCGATTTGGAAGGTTTGACCCAAGTGCAGGATTTGCTACCAACCATTCTGGATTTCTGTGAGGTAAAAAGCGGAAGGAATTTTGATGGCATTAGTCTAGCCGGTGCCATGCGCGGAGAAGAGTTGGTGCCCGAAGATCGCATGATCGTGATCAATTACAGTCGCATGCCTCGGCTCGATTACCCGATGCCGGATAGTCCCTCGGTGATGCGTCGTGAAGGCGCTGGAGTGCTTTGGAAGCGGTGGCGATTGCTGGAAGATAAGGAACTTTATGATCTCGCCAGCGATCCGAAGCAGGCGCGAAACGTGATTGCTGAGCATCCCGAAGTGGTCAAGAAGATGCGCGCTGAGCTGGATACCTGGTGGGAGGAGGTGGGTTCGATGGCGAATGAGCCTCAGCCTGTCGTGATTGGGCATGAGGCGGAGAATCCCATGATGTTGACGGCGTGTGAGTGGCTTGATGTGTTCATCGATCAACAGGGCCAGATTCGCAGAGGCATACGCAAGAACGGCTGGTGGGAGTTGGAGGTGGCGGAACCAGGCGAGTACGAGTTTGAACTGCGTCGCTTCCCTCGAGAGTCCGGTTTAGCAATCAATGCAGCTTCGCCTCGAACCGAAATCGCGGATGGTGTCTTTGAGGAAGGTCGCGCTATACCGATTAAGAAGGCAAGGATGCAGATCGGTACTGAGCCAGCAAAAATGAAGACCGTGAAACCTGGCGACGAGTCAGCTATTTTTTCTGCGACACTGAAATCTGGTCATACGAGGCTTTACACTTGGTTTCTTGGGGAAATTGGCGAGCCCCTCGTGGGGGCTTACTATGTCTACGTCAACCGGAAGAAATCCATCTGACCATGAAACTTTTTCTTCTCCTTTTCTCTCCATTGCTTCTTTTCGCGGTTGTGAAAGCGACTGCTGATGAGCGACCAAATATCCTCTTCTGTATCTCCGACGATCAGTCTTATTATCACACCGGCGCTAGTGGCGACCCCGTCATTGAAACACCAGCTTTTGACCGTATCGCAAGTGAAGGCCTTCGTTTCGTTAATGCTTTCTGTGATGCACCCACTTGCGGCCCATCGCGGAGTGCCATCCTGACAGGGCAGCCAATCTGGCGACTGGAGGAGGCAGGGAATATTCACAGCACTTTGCCAGCCAAGTTCACCACCTACACGGAGTTATTGGCTAAAGCAGGATACCATGTTGGCTTTACCGGCAAAGGTTGGAGTCCCGGTCGGCTCGAACCAGGTGGGCGCTCACAGAACCCGGCGGGAATCGAATTTTCCGAGCGAACAGCGAAAGCACCGTTCAAGATGATGAGGAACACGGACTACGCTGGAAACTTTGAGGGATTTCTCGATGCGACCGGTGAAGACCAGCCTTTTTGTTTCTGGCTAGGAACTTCTGAACCCCACCGAGGTTACGAGGGCGGGATCGGAAAGCGAACGGGTAAGGATCCCGGTAAGGTGGTGGTTCCGCCTATTTTTCCTGATAACGACATTATTCGAAATGACATTCTCGATTACTTGACCGAAATCGAAACCTTCGATCAGCAGGTCGCTCGAGCAATTGCGTTACTTGAGTCTCGGGGAGAATTGGACAACACGCTGGTTGTAATTACCAGCGATCATGGCATGCCTTTTCCACGAGCTAAGGCGAGCCTTTATGATGCGGGAACGCGAGTGCCACTTGCGATGCGCTGGCCGGAAGGGATCATCGAGCCGGGACGTGACATTGAAGCTTTCGTCAATCTCAGTGACCTAGCACCTACGTTTCTTGAGGTGGTGGGCCTTGAGGTTCCTGAAATGATGGTGGCGAAAAGTGTTGCTGAAATCCTTGGGAATAAACCCGTTGAAGATAGATCGGCCGCATTCGTTGCCATGGAACGGCACGACGGTTGTCGTAAGGGTGGTAAAGGCTATCCCTGTCGCGCCATTCGCACGGCAGACTATCTTTACATCCACAACTTTGAACCAACCCGCTGGCCTTCTGGTTCACCGGATGCTTCTGTTTGCGCGCGAGCGCTTCCGTATGGGGAGATCGACACCGCCCCCACGAAGACTTTCCTGATGGAGAATGCCAACGTCGACCGCTATGCCAAGTTGGCGGCGCTGGCTTTTGGGATGAGACCTTCGGAGGAACTCTACGATCTCAAGAACGATCCGTGGCAGATGAATAACCTAGCTGGAAGCGATGCTGTAAAAGTGATTCAGTCAGAGATGCGACAGCGCCTGTTTGGTCATCTCAAAGCGACGAGAGATCCTCGCGTCGTTGGCGGGACGGTGGATTGGGACTATTATCCATATTACGGTTTGAGAAAGAACAAAGAATGGACGGTAGACCCGAAGCCCTGAAGTGGAAGAGAGCGATATGCCAGCTCTAACGAAGTTCGAAACCCAAGGCAAGATGTGGGGTTGAAATACTAGAACTGGAGGAGCTCCCATGAAACCACTGCCCGTTTATCTCCTCGCCGTTGCCATCGCCTGCATCACTATGTCTCTCTGGGCTCAGTCCTCGGATGAAGAGCGTAAAGCCCAAATTGAAGAACGCCGCCCTAAGGGTGATAATGATGACAGCTCTCGCTTACGGATTGATTTTGAAACGGTGGGGGAGGGCCCTGCCAAAGAGTTGCTCTCGAACGCTCGAATTTCCTTAGCCGAAGGTGAAGGCCTGGACGGTTCCGACGCCATTCGGGTGGCTTACATAGCCAATCCTCAAGGCAGTGAGCGGGTCCTTGCTTTGTTTCCGCTTGGCGAGGGAATGAAAGAAGCGTCGCTCTCGTTCGATGTGAAATTTGGGGAAGACTTTCAGTGGACGAAGGGCGGCAAATTGCACGGGTTGGGGCCGAAGAAAACGATCACTGGTGGTGCCAAACGGAAACCGGAAAGCTGGAGTGCCCGCATAATGTGGCGGAAGGAAGGACGTGCCCAGAACTACCTCTACGATCAGAACCCATCAAAGACGTTTGGTGTTGGCGGGCGGACCAAAGAAGGTGTCTTCAAAGCCGGGCAGTGGCATCAGGTCGTGTTCGAGGTGCGCCTCAATGATCCCGGGAAAAGAAACGGCTGGGCTCGGATCAGGATCGACGGCAAAGAAGTGATGAAAACAGAAGGTGTCGAGTTTCGCGGCGAAGGAGGAGGCGAAACCGAGATTCAGCAGTTCATGTTCAGCACCTTTCATGGAGGACAGTCGACCAGCTACTCGCCGGTCGATGAAAAAGGAAAGCCGACCACGGTCTATGCGTGGTTCGATAATTTTGAGGTTTTAGAAGGTAAGAGAGACTAACGGGAGAGAGGATTATTCTCCTACAGCAATCAGTTGCTCAGCAAGTCGGATGACGATGCGTCCGGGTGCTACTGCAAAGCCATAAAGGCGATCACCTTCAGCGACGGTTAATGGATTGGTCGCGAGTTCTTCCGAAGTCTTGTCGATATTGAGTGAGTGAACGGCAGTGGGACCTTCTTTGCAGAAGAAATAGAGACGATCGCCCGCAGCGAGCGGAGAGGCCCAAGTGCTACCGGGAAGACGACGCTCCCAGCGAACGGCGCCGTCTTCAATGTTGACTGCTTGAAGGGCTCCCGCACGGTTGACGAAATATACAGTGTCCCCATGAATTAATGGCGAACCAAAGCTCGAAGTCACACCCTGACCGGCACGCCATCTGATATGGGTTTTGGAAACGTCACCACTCCCTCCGAGAGTGATGGCCATGGTTTGAGTCGGCTCCGAAGAGCCGATGATGACAACGTCACCGTTCGCGGTCGGAGCGTTGACGGTATTCTTTTCAATACCTTCGACCCACCATAGTTTCTCGCCATTTTCGAGTTTGAAGGCGGCCGCTTCTCCGTTGGAACTTACGATGATTTGCTCGAGGGCGTTATGGGTAAGGTAAAGCGGAGTCGACCATGAGACGCGGGCTTCGCGTTTGATCTTCCAAAGATTTCTTCCTGACGCTTTGTCGATATTGATGAGGTAGGAAGGGCCATCGTGATCAACTAGGAGCACGATCGAATCGGGTGTATTGATAAGCGAACTGCCCACACCGTGATTTCCAAGGAAGTCGCCATATTCCTCGGTAAGGCTGCGTTGCCAGCGAACTCCCCCGGAAGAATCGAGGGCGACGAGATCCCCGCTCTCAAAAAAAGCATAAACACCCGCTTCATCAACCACGGGAGTTGGAGCTCCGCGTGAGATGTAGTCGTTCACTTCTTTGGGTTTACGGGAGGCCTCAAATTCCTTCACCCATTGCTTTCCGCCAGAGGCAAGGTCGTAGGCTTCGATGAAGAGTTTCTCTTTTCCATCTCCACCCGTGCTTGTGACATAAACTGTTTCTCCCCAGATGACGGGACTGGATTGTCCGTATCCAGTGAGATTCACCTTCCACGCGATACCTTCGGTATCTGACCAGTTGAGTGGAAGCTCCGCCAAGGAAGTAGTGCTGTTTCCATTCCCACGGAAAGCGGGCCAGTTTCCCTCATTTGAGATGTCGGCTTGAAGCAACTCTGTATTGCAGACCGATAGGCACGAGAGGATGATGGAGATGATTTTCGCCATACGATACTCTAGATGGGCGCAATTGGACTGACAACAGGCGCGTTTGCAGAATAGCAAGCGGTCGCCAGTCCACGTTTCGAACGCTTAAGACTTTATGGTCTTTTGGGCTTTCCTTTTGGTGCAATCTGATATTCTCCTGTTACAAGTATTTTAGATCATTTGCGGGTCTTCTTTTCGCACCAAAAACGGTGACAGCCTTGCTTCAAATGCTAGGGTTGGGTTCTGTCTCGGATGAAACTCTTTTCAAGCACTCTCCTTATCTCTGGCGCCATCTGGTTGATCGCTGGTCTCGCCATCCCCACGGTAGCTGATTCTCTCACCGGCGACGAACGGGGCTCCATTCTTCTGGAGCTCAACGAAATCCAAGACGTCCTCGATGGGGAACAACTCTCTCTGCGCACCAGTGCGGCCCAGACCTTTCAAGCGGCCTCTGCGAGCAATGATGCCGCTTACGAGTTCTACCTCAAGTGTCACAAAATCCTCAACTTCGACCCGAAAGGAGCCTCATACACGGAATTCCGGAATTGGAGAGACCGCCAAGAAGACAGAGTCAAAACAGAATCAAATCTGTCAGCGATGCGTGTGCAACTTCAATACCTCGTTCTCTCGATGAAGGCTGCTGAATCAGCCGACTTCGATACGATCATCCCGGAGTTGGAGCAATTTATAGCAAACGTTGTTACGAATTCGGAGAGCCTGAATATGAGGACAATGCAGGAACCAGTGACGAATACGATATTTGCTCAGGCTTACAATTTGGATAAATCACTCACAATGGAAAACTGGTCCTACTCGCCGGGTAATTACAGTAAGGTTTATGAGCAAACGATTTTTCCATTCTTTCGAGCAACAGCAACACAGGGACTTGCCGCCGCCTGGGATCGTAGAATTGCTCTCGAGTCGGGGCTATTTTCCCGGACTCATGAAGGCAATGTAGAGGCACTCGAAAAGTTCCAGAAGGAACGCTTGCCCGCGCTTCATTGGCAGAAGTCAATAGACCTTTATAATTCCGTATCTCAAAAGCAGGGCGCCGCTGCGTTAATCCAACTCGTGCGTGCCAATCCCGAACACCCTGAAATCAGGAATTGGGTTGGGAGCTTCGCCGAGTTGTTGAAAAACACCACGAAGTCGGCTTCGGAAGAGTATCCCGAAACGACAAAAGAGACTCCTCCCCCGGTTGATCCCAACAATCCGTTGGGATTTGAGTGAGTTTTTTACAGAATCTTCAGCGTCGAATAAGACTGCAATCCGCTTCGAAGTCTAATGTTTGGCGAGGGAGCCCTCGGCAGCCTTTCCCTCTTCATCAAGCTTACTCACGGACCAGAGAATACCTTGGACAAGAAGATCGGCAAAATTATCGTCTGCGACTTCTTCGCTGGAGTGGCCGATTGAAGCTGAGAAAATTCGGGTCTTGTTGGGACCATAAAGATTGGTCCAGACAATAACCGCTTCTGCAACGCGCCCGTCTTTAAGGGTTTGTGAGCCCGTCGCCAAGGCGATAGCCGAATCAAGAATCTGGATGTTGTTGTAGAGCTCTCCTGTCGGGGTGACCCAGTCTTCCAAGTCCTTGGTGATGGGGTGGTCGACATCCTGATGATAAGTAACCTTTACAGGGAACTTGGGCCCGTGCCCACTTGACTGCACGCCGATCATTTCAAACCAGTGGGCATTATCTTCGCCCAAGGTGACTGGTTCTTTGAACTTACCCCACCGGTAGCTATGCATCGCGCAGTGAATATTGACAGCGGGAACGCCGCTGCGGTGGGCTTCCAGAATCCGGTTAACGTATTCCGGATCTGTCACGTTAGCGGAGCATTCATTGTGGATGATGAGGTCATAGCCGTCCGCCCAGTTATCATTTTTGTAGACATCGAAGCGAGCGTCAGTCTTTTTGCTGGGGCTTGAAGCGATCGTGACGACGGCGTTTAATCTTTCCTCGACGACTCCTTTAATGACTGGCCCTTGAAGGTCATAGTCGTGACAGCAGCCTCCGTTGATAAGGAGGATTTTGAGCGGCGCAACCTCGGCTGAAGCGCTCAGCGAAGTAAAAAGTCCCAAAGCGGCAAAGAAGAGTGTTTTTCCAAGTCTATTCATATCAAGTCCCTAGATATCTTAAGTGGCCTTATTAGCACAAGTTTTTTCCTTTCTTATGATGCTGTAAAATCGAAGAGTTCCCCAGGCATTAGATTTTCGTTAATGTTTGGAGAGTTGGGAGTCGGGATACGAGAATACACAGACTCACGTTACTCTGCTGCTGGAGTAGGCGGACTTTGGTGTTATTGTGCCCGCGCGCTGGAAAGCACTGACTGCTTCTTGAGGGTTTCCACGATTTAGAGAGTGGCGTTTGCAGACTCGGATGGAATTGCAAGCTGCTTGCTTTAGCGGCCCAGCGATTGTCTATTCCACTCATGCCCCAGACGCCTATCATCGCTCTTTGCGGTTTCCTTGGTTCCGGAAAAACGACACTGCTGCGTCGTTGGCGGCGTGACGATGCTGTTCGCAATGCGGCGGTGATCGTGCATGACTTGAGTGAGTTCGGTCTTGATGCGGAATTGCTCTCCGACGAAGAGTCTTTACCGGCGCCGGGAAAGCTCGTTGATCGCGTTGCGGCATTACATGGAAATCATGCAAGAGAGCAACTTCATGATTCGGTTGGAATCTCTCTTCAAGAAATTGCTGAGTTGACTCCAGCTCCTCCGCTAGTGCTCTGCGAAAGCACCGGAGCGGCCCGACCGTGGCCATTGATTAAGGCACTGACTCAGGACGAAAGATTTTCCCTGCGTCACTTTATTGTTACTGTGGATGCTCTAAATCTTCATCGCGACTTCGCTGACGGACGAGTGTTGACCGGAGAAGAGCCTGCGCCCCAGGATGAAGCACTTTCACTAGCCGCTGGAGTCCTAGCGGAACAGATTGCCTTCGCCAGTATCATTATTCTAACTAAGATCGACACGATTCCTGAGTCCGTCGTCGATGCTCAAGTGAAGACGCTGCAGAAGCTTCAGCCGAACGTAGCAATCGGTCTTTCGGCTCAGGCGGGTTTCTTGCTGTCGCATCTTGAGAACACCCCAGCACCCAATTTAACCAGTCTCAAGGAACGAGCCGATCAATTTGGTCTGGCCGATCAGTCCTCGACAGCCAACGATGTTGAGGCCGTGGTGCTTCGTGATCAGCGGCCGTTTCATCCTCAGCGTTTATACGACGCCTGTCAGACCGAGTTAGGGACTGGCCTTTATCGAACCAAGGGATTCCTCTGGCTGGCCTCGCGTTCGGGCCAGGTCCTTCTCTGGCAGCAGTCCGGCAGCCAGATCGCTCTGGAGGTTAAGGGCTATTGGCGTGCGGAGATGGTTCACAATCGGAATGGTGAGTTGCTGCCTGAAGAGATTGAACACCTGAAGGAAAAACTCGAATCAGAACATCCTGTTTTCGGAGACCGTCATAACGAGTTGACTTTGATCGGTCTCAAGGTAGCGCGCGACGCTTTCTATGCTTCTCTTCAGGAAGCTCTTTGCAGCAGTGATGAAGTAGCAGCGTGGCAGAAGGGCGCCGAGTTTCCCGACCCCTGGCCGAAATCGATTCGGCGGATTGACTGAGAGCAACTGATGGAACGATTGTGTTGCATCAATCGAGTTATTCCGCTGCTTGACGCCGCTGGCGCAGCCGTACACGATTCCCTTATGCCGACCTACGTTTACGAAACGATTCCGGAAGACCCCTCAGAGGAAGTGATCCGTTTCGAAATCAAGCAGAGCATTAAGGACGATGCTCTTTCGACGCACCCAGAAACCGGTGTGCCGGTCAAACGAGTGATCTCCGGTGGGATTTCCATTATGCCAAGCAAGGGAGGTGCGTCCGATGGCGGGAGCTGCTGTTCCGGGGGGTCCTGCTGCAGTTGAGTGGCCCGGGGCAATCCGTTATCAATGGGCGGGCGCGACGCCCTGAGGGAACGGGTCACGACAAAAAATCGTAGATCCGCTGTTTGGGGCGCCCAATGATGGCTCTGCCGTCTTTGACGAGTACCGGGCGCTGCAGCAGTTGCTTGTGCTTGATCAGGATCTCAATGACAGCTTCGGGATTGTCGACAAAGTCGTCGGGGTTGAGTTCCAGCTTCTTGAACTTGGAGTCCTTGCGAACGAGATCCTGAACCGGGTCTTCGAGGCCGGAGAGGATGGTTTTTAGTTCTTCTCGGCCGGGTGGCTCCTTGATGTAAAGGACCACGTCGTGCTTCACTCCCAGTTCCTCGGCGACCGCCAAGGCATTCACGGAAGAGCCTCAGTGAGGGAAGTGGTAAATTATGACCTCTGACATATTAAAAAATCTAGGATAAGTAACGTCGCAAGCTGGAATATCGGTCTTCAAGAGTGCAGATAAAAAGAGAGTTGGTGCTTATGCTCCGTTAAAGATGCAGCATGCTCAGTCTGGTTATTTTCTACGCCAGCTAAAGTCAGTCAATTATCTGACACTGACATCGTAGCAAAGCAGCAAGTCTTGATCTCGCAAGTAGAGCTTACCGTTTGCGACAACAGGGTGCGGCCAGGCCTTATGATCACTGCGATTGGGTTGATCGAAGCGGCTTACCTCTTCATAGCCGTCCGGCGAAGCCTTAATCAGGGCGACGGGACCGTGCTCAGAACGAAGGTAGAAACGATCGTCTGCGTAAAGTGTGGCACCTTTGCCAACGCTGCGCTCGATGAACCTGGGTTTTCCGGTCTGGATATCTACGCAGCGGAAGGTCGATCCGCTACCACCAAAAACATGACCATCAAGAAGAATCACTCCGCCATGATGATTTGAAATTTCTTTGCTGGCATAAATTTCTTTCGCAGACCAGATGTCCCCACTTTTACTCACCTTGAATCCATTACAGCCGATTCCGTAGGAGGAGGTTACGAAAATCATGTCACCATCGATAACCGGTGTAGTGATAACTGCCGTTTTACCGGGGCGATCGGCTTTCCAAAGGATGGCGCCAGTTTCCGGGTCAAGGCCAGCGAGACTTTTTCCAGTGAGTTGGATGTACTGGCGCACTTCGTGGATGGTCGCAATGACCACGGAAGAATAGCCTGCGGTATCAGTCCAGTCGCTGGTCTGCCATCGCTTCTTGCCGGTCTTGCGGTCGATTGCCAACACAGTGCCCTCGTTACCTCCTGGTGTGACTACCACTTGATCGCCATCGACGAGCGGGGACTCGCTATACTTCCAACCTGACATCATCTTACCGCCAAAATCGTTGGTTAGGTTCACCTTCCACTTGGGCTTTCCAGTCGATACATCGAGGCAGGCGAGATCGGAGTGTTGATTAAGCACGAACACCTCACCTTCAGCTACCGTAGGCGTGCTTCGGGTGCCCGGGTATTTCTGATGACCGCCTGCTTCCCCTATTCGCGTTCTCCACGCAGGGCTGCTGTCTGCCTCATTCAAAGCAATGGCGTAGCTACCATCTTCAAGATCGCCGAGAGTAAATATTTTGCCGTCTGAGATGGAAATACTCGAGTAGCCCGCCCCCAGGCCGCTGGCTTCCCAGACGAGATTTGGGCCACCTTCTGGCCATGACTGGAGTAGCCCTGATTCTTGCGATATGCCGCTACGATCCTTTCCGCGCCATTGAGGCCAGTCGTCAGCAAAGATAATTGTAGTGAAAAAAGCTACCGCAACAAAAAAGGCGGCATGTGGAAGTGTGGATGATTTCATGGCAGAGCTTTGATTTACGGAGATGCTGAGAAATTTTAACGGACAGGTCCACGATTTTGCCGGACGCGATTCCGCTCTGGAGGAGTGGCCCTCTTGATCTGTCATAATTTTTTCGGTTTTAGTAGGGTTTGATGTTAACTAATTACGAACAGGTGGCTATTCAATGAGTTGAAGTCTTCGTGACTGTCCATAAAAAATATTTTCACATAAAACCTGAAAATAGCGATACGTCTCAGGAGGAATCTGGCTGAGGTATTGCCGCACTTTGAGAACCGTTCGTTTGGAGAATTAATTCCATGATATTCCGATCTTTTTTAAGTCTACTGATGACATTGGCTGCGATATCCACGGCGGCGGATAAGCCTAATGTATTGTTTCTTGCGGTCGACGATATGAATGACTGGCTGGGCTGTCTTGATACGACGCCCCGTGCAATCACACCCAATATCGACCGATTGGCAGGGCGTGGTTTGAATTTTACCAATGCGCATACCGCAGGTGTTTTTTGCGCTCCTTCCCGAGCTGCAATTTTTTCGGGTCAGTTCGCCTCAACAACCGGATGCTACACGACAGCGACTTACTTTGTGGATCATCCTGATATTGTCCCGTTACAGTCTAGCTTTGCGCGAGCTGGATACAACACTTACGGCGCCGGAAAGCTGTTTCACCATCCAGCCGGGGCTATTGACGTGCGTGACTGGACTGAGTTTTTCCTGAGAAACCAGGTTCAAAGGGAGACCGGGTGGCCGCTCAATAGTTGGAGCGAGGAAACACCTTTTCCAGATCCGTTCCCGGCCAGTGTCTACAATCGTGATGAGGAAGTGACCGGAGGACTGTTTCTCGAATGGGGAGCGATTCCTGACGAGAAAGAAGAGATGATGGCTGATACTCAACGCATCAACTGGGCCGTGGAACAACTCCAGAAGAAACACGAAAAACCGTTCTTTCTTGCATGTGGCATTTACGCCCCTCACTTTCCCAACTACTGCCCGAAGAAGTATTTCGATCTCTACAATATCGAAGAAATTGAGACGCCTCCATACAAGGTCGATGACCTCGATGACCTGCCGGAAAAGATTAAGAAAATTAAAACGAATCGTTCTCGGATTCACCAGCGCCTTGAATCCCTCGATGCGGTCGAAGATGCGATTTTGGGATATCTCGCTTGCAT
>DCQY01000100.1 GCA_002323995.1 Akkermansiaceae bacterium UBA1506
AAGCTGCTCGCGAATTTGAGGAGCTGGCGAAGCATTACCGCCTCATTCTAGACCGTGATCAAGCGCGTGAAAAGTTGGACGGTCTTGCCGCAATGATGCGTGAGGCCGGCGGGGAAATCAGTGGGAAGCAACTCGAGGCCATGGGGGAGGCGAACAATAGTGGGAGCGAAAAGCGGGCTTTTCCTGAGGGTTTAAGAGGACTTGATAAGGGTGATTTGGCTCAGAAATTGTCTGAGATGACGGACTCGCAGTCGTTGGAGAATGGTGGCTCAATCTTACCTGGAACGCCCGGTGGTGACGGCGAGATTAAAGCGCCTCCTGTTCCAGGCACGGATCCATCTATTTCTCAGGATGAAGGGTCGACTCAGCAGGCTTTAAAGGCACCCATTCCTGGTGAAGGGGACCCGAACGGAAGCGGTGGCGCCTTGGCCGCTAACGATCGCGGTGATCAAGGTGGCGGTAAGTCTCTCGCGGCTCCGATACCGGGCATTGCTCCAAGCGAAGACGGGATCGGGAGTTCAGCCGGCCCATCGGGTCAGCCGCCGGGAAGTTCGAATATTTTTGGCCAAGGTGGCGATCAGGCCGGAACCGGTAGCGCGGAGTTGGTTGATTCTAAGACAGATCTCTTTGAGGCTAAGAATGATTCAAGAGTGACAGCACAAATAAAGGAAGATGGTGAATCAACCTTTCGAGCTGTTGAAGGGGAGATTAGCGAGGAGGCGGCAACGCGTCGGCGACGTAATTTGGCTTCTGAATTTCTTGCAGTGGAAGAACAGGCTCTTGATGAGAGGTCTCTACCTCTTTCGCGAAGGCAGCATGTGCTTCGCTACTTCTCTGCCGTCCGCGAACAATTTGAGAGAGAGGGTGATTAGTCCTATTTAGATACCTCTATTTGATTCTTTTAGAATGAGTGAAACCAAAGATTTAGAAAACAACCTCGAGAGATTTCAGGAAAAGTTCTCCGAGCTTAAAAATGAGATTCAGAAAGCAATCGTTGGCTATGACGAGCTTCTTTCCGATACCTTGGTGGCTGTCTTTGCTCGGGGTCATCTTCTCCTCGAAGGCGTTCCTGGATTAGGAAAAACATTCCTTGTGCAGAATTTATCGAAGGCGATGGGGCTAAAGTCGGGGCGTATCCAATGCACTCCGGATTTAATGCCAGCTGATATACTGGGGACACACATTGTCAACGAGAACGAAGAGGGACGCCGCGTTCTCGATTTCGAACCGGGACCGGTGTTTGCCAATTTGATATTGGTTGATGAAGTGAATCGCGCTACACCGAAGACTCAGGCTGCTCTCCTTGAAGTGATGCAGGAAGGAGCTGTCACGGCCGGAGGCGAAACAATGCTGCTTCCAAAACCTTTTTTCGTTATGGCGACGCAGAACCCGATGGAAATGGAGGGGACCTATCCTCTGCCGGAAGCCCAGGCTGACCGGTTTCTATTTAAGTTGCGGGTGCCATTTCCGGACAGAGACACCCTCGTTGAAATTTCAAAAAGGACTGCAGCTTTTGATAGTCCTACGTTAGATCAAGTTATTACGGAGGAAGAACTCGTTACTTTTCAAAAAGTAGTGGCCACCGTCCCCGTGTCCGATCACATCACTGAGTATGCCGCACGCCTCGTTCTTGGGACGCACCCAGGAGAGGATGGCGGAATCGATAGTGTTAGGCAATACATCAGCTACGGGGCAAGTCCGCGCGGTATGCAGGCATTGATTAGGGGAGCTCGAATCTATTGCGCGCTCGACGGCAGAACCGCCGTTTCCGTCGAGGATGTGAATCGTGTTGCGCTACCCGCCTTGAGGCATCGCGTCATTTTAAACTTTCAGGGTGAGGCGGAGTCAGCGGACGTCGATGCACTCGTCGAAGAGGTTATTGCATCGACTGGAAATTGATTTAACAACGCGATGAGTAGAGTGAAAGCAGAATTAAAGACCGCACTGAAGGTTTTTCTAAGTCTAGCAATGCTCTGCGCCTCTGCTGCCTACCCTGAGCAGGAGAGCTCGGCTTCTTTTGATGAGTTATCTATCCAGTATCGGACTGCATTATACAATGATCCGCTCTTAGGCTCAGCGCTAGACTCACTCGTCGAATTGTATCTCAAGGCAGATCGATTAGGCGAACTTGTTGGAACCTATCAAAGTCACATCGAACAATATCCAACGGATCCGGGTGCTAAAACCGTCCTGATTCAAGTCATGCAATCTGCGGGGCGGACGGGTTACGAGGAATTGCTAACCTCTTCTGTCGCTCTTCACCCCGACTATGCTCCGCTTCAATACATTCTCTTTTTGACTCTTGATGCAAAGGGAGACGAACGAGCGATTGATGTGCTGTCTCTAGCGGTTGACTTGGAGTCCAGACCTCAACGTCGCAGCGAATGGCTTGAATTATTGCTGGAGCGCTCAGGCTTGGAGGGTCGACGTGAAGTCGCTGAATCTCAGTTGAGAAATATCTTAGAAGCGGAGGCAATGACTTTTGAGGAATCAATGTCGCTCGCCCGATTGACACAACGCTACCAGTTTTGGGAAGTGAGTATGGATGCGCTCGATCGTGCTTCTGAAGAAGGGGCTGAGTCTGAGGATTCGGTCGAGATTTCAATGAGACTAGCAAAAGCCTTAGTTGGGCTGAACCGCAGAGAAGACGCAGGAAAGGCGCTGGATACACTTCTCCAAAAGCTCGGGCCTAATCATTGGAGGCGACGCGAGATAATGAGCATGCGCCTTAACGTGGT
>DCQY01000101.1:0-66232 GCA_002323995.1 Akkermansiaceae bacterium UBA1506
GTGCGGAGTATCTGGAGTGTCTTCGGACATGGCCAGAGAATTAAGGTTTTGTCTACAGGTTGCAACGGGATTTTAGATAGAGAGATGAAGTGGGTATTGTCTTTCATCGAGTTCTTTGCGAATCTTACCCGCGAGTTTTTCAGGAGAATCATTCGAGGTGGCTTTGATTCGTGAGAATAGGGCTTCGCGCTTGAACCAAGCCTCCTGGCGCTTAGCCAAGCGACGAGTTATCTTTTGAATTTCGGCGATACATTCCTCCTCGCTGATTTGATGGCTAATTAGAGATTTGATCTCATCAATGCCGATCGCTTTTGCCGCTGTCGCGGAGAGATCGCCAAGGTTAGAAATTTCATTTACGACCCCGGCTTGAAACATTGCCAAGGTGCGTCGGTTGATTCGGTCGTAAACGTCCTCGCGGCTGCGTTCGAGATAAAAGGCAAAAATGTCAGGCGAATTATCGTGCCACTCGTTTTTGACCTTAGAGGCGGGGCAACCGGTGAGAAGGCAGATCTCTAAATTCCTTGTCACGTAGCGGCGATTTTTCAGGTTAGTAATGGCTGCGCCGTCTGGATCAAGTGCTCGGTATTCTTCGACAAGATTTTCGAGAGGGCGCTGATCCAGTTTTCCACGAAGCTCTGGATCACCTTTAGGGGTGGGGGCAAGTCCGTGAGTGATCGCTTTCAAGTAGAGACCGCTTCCTCCCACTATTAAAGGAATGGCTCGGGTTGCCACCTCAGCAATCTTTGATTTCGCAAGCTCAGAAAAGTAAGTGGCGTCGCATTCTTCTGAGCCCGCAAGAATACCAAAAAGATGGTGAGGGATAGAAGCCTGTTCGCGAGGAGTGGGGGCGGCGCTGATAATTTCGAGGCCGCGATAAACTTGATAGGCATCGGCGTTAATAACCTCGACTGGGCCATCTAGTTGACGTGAGAGTTCGATTGCCACCGCTGTTTTCCCAGCGCCGGTCTGACCAGCGAGGTAGATCGATTCATATGTCTGATCGGCGGGCATTAGAAAAGAAAAGCGCCGAAACGATCCATGATCGCTTCGGCGCTGACAAGAACTGATTTAAAACGAGAGAGGCAAAATATGCTCCTAGTCTCAAATGCTATTTAAGCACTGGATTCAGTGGTTTTCTGCTCGTTTTCCTCCTCCACAGTTTCGACTGCTGCGTTTTTTAGAGGCTCTTGAGGATCCAATTCGGCCGTAGAGTCCTCGGCAGGAGGCTCTTCTGAAGCAGCCTCAGAGCAAGTTTCGTTAGTTGCTTCGTCTTGAGCAGTGCCTTCCGATTGCCCATCTTCGGAAACCGGATTTTCGGTAGCTTCGCTCTCCGCTTGGTGAGGTGCATCATGAGTTTCCTTGGGCCCTTCACTGCGAGCGCCGCTTACCGTGATTTTACGGCCCATGAAATCCTGATCGTCTAAAATTTCCACGGCACGCTTGGCCTGTTCGACGCTAGCCATTTCGACGAAGGCGAACCCCTTGGATTGTTGAGTACGGGAGTTCGTTACGACCTCGGCACTGATCACAGTTCCAAAACCGCGGAAGAGTTCTTCAAGTTCTTCTTCAGTGGTGGCGTAGGTTAGGTTCCCGACATAGAGGCGACCTGAGGTGACTTCAATGCGTTGACGACGGCGTGTATTACTATTGTCTGACCGCTGCCTCGAAGCCTTGTTCGATGCGGAGGTCCGCTGTTTTGTTTGTTGCTTCTTGCGTGATCTGCGTTTGGGCTGTCCGAGTTTCCCGAAGCTAACGAGTTGAAGAAACTTCTGCCAGGTCGTCGGCTTGGGTGCTTGTCGACGGCGCGAGCGATTTCGGCTTCTGTTGCGATTGCCACCGCCGCCACCACCACCGCGGGAGCGATTACCCCGGCGGTTGCGGTCACGGTTGCCGCCAGAGCGGCTTCGATTGCGATTTCCTCCTCCTGAACGATTGCCACGATGGCGGCGGGAGGCATTGTTTTGTGATTGTTTTTCCATGGTAGTTGGAAGCTTTTCTTTCAGTGCCCAGATTTGTTTGGGCGTTTTGGGTTCGATCGGAGTTGCGTGTCGCTCGTTGAGTCGGGAGAATCTGCTGAGCCATCGATTTGGCTATCCGGTTAAGGGGAGTGTTCGTTGTTTCAAGGCCCGAAGTTAGAGGCTCGGGTGCTTTGTAGCAGATTCTCGGAACCGACGGCGGGGTTTTACAGGATTCTGTCTCAGAGATCGATGCCACGAGCACCGCGCCAGAGCAAGAACCCCTGGCGATAGCGTCGCTCCGGGTTTCAATTAATTCCTGTAACTGGCTACGTGCTATGCTAGAACTCCATCCTTGAGGGAGGAGTCCTTCGGCCACCTGTTTGGTGGCGAACCGATTTGTGGAAATCACGAACATTTACGTGGCATTACAGAACGGGGACAATACGGAGGAGATACGTCAGGGCAAGTTTAGATTTGTCTGGGGAAAAGGTCTTAGCGCGGTGGAGAAACTCCTGAAATTCCGCAGTTTAGTGTCTTCTAGAGCCTTTTGACGCAAGATCCTCTATTGTTAGAGAGAAACGTCGCGCTTCCACGGTTGAAAATCATCTTGGCCAAGCAACTGGGCCCTAGTGGCAATGCGGCCCGAAGCGACTTCAATAATGAGATCAAGCATTTCATCAGAAAGGGTATCCAGATCTGTCTCTCCCCGAATGATTCCGCCGGTATTGAAGTCAATTAAGTCAGGTAATTTCTCGGCAAGTTCGGTAGAGGAGCTGACCTTAATCACAGGGCAAATAGGGTTACCTGTTGGGGTGCCTAGTCCCGTCGTAAAGACGATCAAGTTTGCGTGAGAGCCGGCCATGGCGGTGGTGGATTCGACATCGCCCCCCGGTGTGCAGAGAAGATTTAGGCCGGGTTTACGAGCGATTTCTGGGTAGTCTAGTGTGTCAACAATAGGAGAGGAGCCACCCTTTTTCGCAGCACCTGCCGACTTGATAGCGTCTGTGATGAGTCCATCCTTGATGTTGCCTGGGCTAGGGTTCTGAGAAAACCCGCTGCCTACCGCCTTTGCCCGCGCAGCGTAACGCGAGGTCAGATCTACAAAACGATTGGCAACCTCATCTGAAACACATCGATTTACTAGTTCCTGCTCGACTCCGCACAGTTCGGGGAATTCTGACAGGATGACCTTACCCCCGAGAGCGATAAGCCTGTCTGAGGCTTTTCCGACCGTGGGGTTGGCTGAAATCCCTGAAAAGCCATCGCTGCCGCCGCATTCAACACCAAGGCAAAGCTTGTCAAGTGCTGCGGGCTGACGTTCCACTTTGTTGGCTTCGATCAGATTAAGAAAAGTTTGGCGAATGGCAGCTTCGAGAAGAGCCTGTTCGCTGCTGAATTCCTGTTGTCTAAACGTTAAGACTGGACGGTCAAAGCCAGGGAAGCGGTTTTGGATCTCATCCTCTAGAATTTTCAGTTCTGCATTTTCGCAGCCGAGGCTGAGAACCGTTGCTCCGGCGACGTTAGGGTGTGTGATATATCCCGCAAGTAGGCCACAGAGAGCATTTGCATCGTTCCGTGTCCCGCCACAGCCCATCGCATGGGTAAGGAACTTGATCCCGTCAATCTTTGGGAAAACGGGCTTTGCTTTGGTTTTGGAAAGCGTATCGCAGGAAACGCGAGCAAGCTCATCAGATGCCTCTCCGCCTTGATATCGATTAACCAAACCCTGTGCAAAGTCTTCATAATGTGAAGTCCGTTCGTAACCAAGGGTTCGTTCGAATGCTCGACGAATCGCATCGACGTTTCGATTTTCGCAAAAGACCATCGGAATGACAATCCAATGGTTGGCCGTACCGACGGAACCGTTAGATCGGTGATATCCATCGAAGGTGCGGTTCTTCCAAGAGCTAACATCGGGTGAGTTCCAACCAACACGGGGCTGGCGGTTTTCGGAAAAACCGTCAGCTTCATGGCGTAAGTTGGCCGTGTGGATAAGACCGCCGGTGGGAAGGTCTTCGGTCATGATACCAACCGTGACGCCGTAGAGGGTACAACGATCACCCTCCTTTAAAGGGGTAAGAGAAAACTTGTGTTTTGGCGCAATGGGTTCGGCAATTTCGATGATCTTTCCATTGACTTCAACCATGTCGCCGGTGCGCAATTGGGTGAGAGCGACACCGAGATTGTCGATTGGGTCAATGATTAAGGCGGTTTGCATAGGGGGCCAATTGGTAGCGGCGATACTGGAACACTTGCGGTGGAGGAGTCAACGTGCATGATGTGTCATGCCAAGAAATTTGTTTGATCTAAATGGGAGGACAGCTCTCGTGACCGGAGGGAGTCGAGGCTTGGGTAAGGCAATGGCGCGTGGGCTCGCCGAACATGGCGCTAACGTTATGATCTGCAGTCGTAACGAGGAAGAACTTGCGGCAGCGGCAGCTGAAATTGGCGAAGGTTTGGAGGTCTCCGTCGTCTACAAAGTCTGTGATCTGTCAAATCGTGAAGACACTGACTGCCTTGCTTTGGAGGCATTGCAAACTTTTGAAGTAATCGATATTCTAATTAACAATGCAGGAGTGAACGTGCCACAGCCCATTGATAAGGTAGATGATGAGACATGGGATGCGATTCTTGAGGTCAACCTGACATCGGTCATGCGACTGACGCGAGCCCTCGTCCCCGCGATGAAGGTAAAAAACTGGGGGCGTATTTTGCATATTTCTTCGGTTCTAGGCGTCGGATCCAAACCGGCGCGTAATGCTTACTCCGCGACCAAAGCCTCCTTAATGGGCCTTGCGAAAGCTAGCGCTCTTGATTTGGGGCCTTTTGGAATCACTGTGAACTGCATTGGTCCCGGACCCTTTTTAACTGATATGCCCATGAGTTTGTTAAGTGATGAAGAGAAAGAAGAGTTTTCTCAGATGACGGCTCTGGGGCGATGGGGCAATCCCCGGGAGTTAGTGGGACCAGCGCTTCTGCTCGCCAGTGAGGCCGGCAGTTACATTACCGGAGAAATGCTTCTAGTGGACGGCGGTGCTTTTGCCCGGGCTCTTTGAATTGATCTTATCCTATGAGAGTTGAATTATCGGCAAGGATCTACCCGATCATTGCCGCTGGAATTCTCGGGATGGGGTGCGTTTTGCACGCAGAAGACGATGAACCACTCATGGAACCGACTGCGGTTGAGGCATTTAAAAATCTTAATAACATTAAGATGATGGCACAGGATGCTGCCGTGTCGCTGCTTGCTGACGATGAGGAGTTTGTGCTTCGACAATCCTGGTGGGGTGGAAGTATTGCGCCAGGGAAAGCAAAACTGCATCCCGTTCAACTCTTCAAGCGCAACTCCTATTGCTTTTTGCTTGCCGTTCCAGACAGGCGAGCTGGGCTAAATCTCAACATTTACGATAGTGAGGGACAATTGGTGCCGACTAGGCTTACCGAAATCGGCGGGAGCAATATCGTCACTCTGACGATGAGTCCCAGTGTCACCGGAATGTTTTTTGTCAGAGTCTACCTAAAAAGAAACATCGACGCTCCTCAGGATTACGCGGTGATCTACGCCTTTCGTTAATTGGTAAAGACTCAGCAGCCTAGGCTTTTTGTCTCTATCTCCGGCTTTACGCCGCAGAATGGCAGGAAACGCTGGTTCAATTGAACCCGGAGCGAGTTTAATTCGCTAGCCTTTGGGAGTGATTGATTAACCGCGAGTTCAGGATTTGAAATTGGTGTTTGGCATAAAGGTTTTACTTGTTTCCGAATTAACTTTGGGTTTGGCATTAATTAAAGTTATGGTTATATCCGTCGGCGCTGGGCCCTTCTGATTTGCCCCCGAGTGCCTGTTTGCTATGGATATTTGTATCAGATGGGTCGTGGCCCTGAGACCTGAGGCGCAGGCTTTGATTGATCGGTTTGGTTTAGTTTCTAAGAAGAATTCCTCCGACGCGTTTCCCGTTTGGGTGTCAGAGGACGGAGGAATGGAGCTTATTGTTTCTGGACCCGGCCGCGTTCTTTCCGCAGCTGCAACGGGTTATCTTGGCGGTCAAACGCAGGGACCTCCACGTTGTTTTGGTTGGATTAACTTTGGGATCGCCGGCTCAGGTAAGTCCGACTACGGAAGATCGTTTATAGGGAATCGGATATGCGCGGCTCATTCCGCTAATGCGTTTTACCCCCCTCTTGTCCTTCCGAAAACGAAGGCGATTGATCGAAGAGGGATCCAAACGGTTGACTCCCCGACAACTAACTATCCAAAAGATGGCACTTTGGTAGAGATGGAGGCGGCCGGTTTCTATCCTGTCGCGTCTCGGCTGGCATCGAGTGAATTTTGCCAGGTACTTAAGGTCGTCTCAGATGACCCGTTCAACGACATCAACTCGATCAATAAATCGCAAGTGATTAATCATTGCCATAATGCACTCGATGAATCTTCACCTTGGCTTGATGCTTTTAAGGCGTTGCTCGGGGAGGAGGCGCGGCGAACAGCTGATCCAGAGGGCTTTGCTGAGTTGGTTTCTAGCTATCATTTTTCGGTCACCCAGCAACTTCAACTGCGTCGGCTTCTACAGCAGAGACAAGCGCTTGGGATCAGGAACGTCCGCACGTATCGACACGGGAGCGACGGAAATGATTGCCTTCGTGAACTCAGGGAGGAGCTGAAACGAGCACAATTAGTTGCCCGTGCAGGGGATGACGAATATGTCTAACGCGAAAAGACTAACGACTAGTCAGGGATTACTTGATGATACCTAGTCGGAACTGAATTCCCTTCCTTCGCTGTCATTTTCTGCGTTATTAGGTGGCGTTTCTTTCTCATGCTTCGAATGCCATTCACAGATCCTATCAAGACTCTCCTTAATGCCTCTGTAAGATTCGTGCCTGCGTTAGCGTTGCTGGCGTGTTCGTGCATGGTGTTACCCACAAACACTCATCGGGATCAGTTGCGCTCATTAGCTAAGTATGATTCGACTGGTATTGAAGCTTTAGTCAGCCTCCCAGAGCTTGAGAATGAAACGGATTCAGGCTTTTCAGCTTCTGATTTCCTAACCTTACACTCAGGGCTAATCGTTAGCGGAGAATATCTCGATCTGGATTTTAAAAAGAAACTTGAGACGAGCCGGGGAAACGATGAAGGAGTTTTAGAGTTAGGGTTTTCAGTGCCGATTGCGAAAGGAGGCTCCGGGTTTGGCAGTTGTGCCCCTGTGACGTCCGATGGCTACTTCCTTACAGCTGCCCATGTGTTGGCCCATGAAGATTCATATGTTCTTTATGCGACGTCGGATAATAAAAGGACTTTTATCGACTACGCGCCTCTCCGCGTCGTTTATCGAAATAACGAAGCCGATTTCGCGATTGTGAAAGCGAATCTCAAAACCCCACGATTCTTAGATTATCGCAGTGAATCACTGCAGGCCGAGTCGACCTTGTTTGCTGGGGGGTGGATGCATGAGAAAGGAGGCGGTCAGTTTCTCGATTACGTGGATATCTCTGTAGGCGAGGGAGGAACCTTCAGGAAGCTAGTTACCACTCTACCCATGATTAAAGGGGATAGCGGTTCACCCCTAATCGATAAGCAGGGGCGGCTTTGTGGGGTTCTTACTACGATGCAGCTTGGGATGGTCGTGAAGATAAAACCAAAGTCCACAGCGATAATGATGAAGCGATCTGAGATCGATGATTACATCCGCAGAGACCGCAACCGGCAGTAAGGGGGCATCTCACAACTAACGGTCGGGAATTCGGTCAATCTGTGCCCCGAGCGCCGCCAATTTGTCATCAATGTGCTCATAGCCTCGATCAATGTGATAGACCCGGGAAATCTCAGTTTTTCCTTGTGCGGTTAGTCCTGATAAAACGAGTGCAGCCGAAGCACGAAGATCGCTTGCCATTACAGGAGCACCACTGAGATGCTCCACTCCGTTAATGACCGCTGTTCCGTCATCAACTTGGATATCAGCGCCCATCCGTTTCATTTCCGACGCGTGCATGAACCTCTGAGGGAAGATGGTGTCTTTAACGACGCTGATGCCTGGAGTTGTCGCAAACAGCGAGCACATTTGTGCCTGCATGTCAGTGGGAAAGCCGGGGTAGGGCTCGGTGTTAATATTGGCGCCCCGAGGTAAGGCAGCTTTGCCGATCGTGATGGTTTCGCCCTCGGTCTCGATTTTACAGCCGCACTGCTCAAGCACTTTAATAACCGAGTCGAGATGGTCACTACGAACGCGTCGTAACGTGATCTTGTTTTTTGCGGCCATTGCACCAGCAACGAGGAAAGTGCCGGCTTCTATTCGGTCAGGGATGACGGTGTGATCGACTCCGCCGAGCTCGGGCACTCCAATGATCTCGATTCGGGGAGTCCCCGCACCACTTATTTTTGCGCCTATTGAATTTAGGAAATTAGCGAGGTCTACTACCTCAGGCTCGCAGGCCGCGCCGTTGATTATCGTGGTGCCTTTGGCGAGGACGGCCGCCATCATCACGTTGTCCGTTCCGAGAACGGTGGCACCGTGCTTGCCCATCATATCAACAGTGTCACCCTGAAGTCCGAATCGGGCCTCAAGGTTCACGTTGCCTCCCTCAACTGTAACTTGAGCCCCCAAGGCCCTGAGGCCTCTCAAATGAAGATCGATGGGGCGGTCGCCGATGACGCAGCCTCCGGGCAGGGACACGTTGGCACGATTCTGACGGGCAAGCAGTGGCCCCATTACACAAACTGAAGCCCGCATTTTACGAACCAGTTCGTAGGGCGCTTCATTACGGTGGATTTTCTCACATTTAATGACAACCGTTCCACTGGCTCGCTCAACCTCGGCACCAAGATTCTGAAGAATCTGAAGCATGTAATTTGTGTCGGAAACATCCGGGACTCTCCGGATGACACATTCCTCACTAGTCAGGAGTGTTGCTGCGAGAATGGGGAGTGACGCGTTTTTGGAACCACTCACATTTACGGATCCTTCTAGCGACGCTCCACCGTGCACGATAAACTTTTCCATATTTTGCGGTCAAAAATAAAGGCTGTGCCGAAAGGCATAGAGGGCTGTGGAACCTAGCAGGTTTAAAGTGGTTTAGTAGCTAAAAGAAAACGATCAGTTCCGCTGAGGTCTTTTAATATATTAACCTCTTGAAAGCCAGTATCGCTTGCCATATCGGACAGCTGCTTTTCTTGTCCAATCCCAAACTCAAGAGCGATTTTCCCTCCAGGGATGAGAAATGTTGGAGCTTCGCCTAAGAACTTTTCGATGATTTCAGTCCCGACCTTACCCCCGTATAACGCGAGGGCTGGATCGCGTTTCACTTCGCGACTCAGTTCGGCTTTTTCTGAATCGGGTATGTAAGGAAGGTTGGCGACGATGAGGTCGAAATGGCCAGAAACTGCCGAGAAAAGATCGCTTTCGGTTAGTTCAACTCGGTTGTCCAGTTCAAGTCCAGCTGCATTTTCGGAGGCAAGCTCAAGCGCTTCTGGAGAAACGTCGGCTAAAACAAGTGATGATTCTTCGAAAGCCTCAGCGATCGAAAGCCCAAGGACTCCCGAACCGCATCCCATATCGAGAATACGAGACGGTGGTGGTGTCTGAGTGGTGCGAAGGAGTTCGGCGAGTTCTTCGGTTTCCGGCCGGGGTATGAGAGCCCTCGCATCGGTTTTGAATTCGAGATCACAGAACTCGATCGAACCAAGAAGGTGCTGAAGGGGCTCACCGCGGCTGCGGCGCTTAACGAGGGCGCGCAGCGTTTGGAGTATTTCCTCATTCAGCGGGCGATCAAAGTCTAGGTATAGCTGCATCCGCTCCAGCTTGACTGCGTGGGCGATGAGAAGTTCCATGTTGAGACGTGCGTCTTGGATCTGGTATTTCTCAAGATATTCTGTGCCCCTTTTTAGGGTGTCAAGAATCGTCGCCATGTCTCCACTCTGATCAGAATCCAAAACGACTTGAGGGCAGTGGGCGTGCCTTGAATATCGGGAAGGGGGGTGATGAGATATCCTTGCCTGCGTTGAAGAATGGTGTGCGATGTAACTGGTTGCTGTAGAAGTGGAGATTGCCATCCGGCGCGATGAGAATGCCGCCGGGCCAACTGATCCTTGGGTCAACGAGCAGAAGCCGCAGGTCCAGGTATTCATCGTCGGGAGAAACATAGTCAAGCGATCCACGAGAGATATCGCCGAAGTAAATGCGGCCTTTCGAGTCGATCGCCATGCTGTCGCAAATGGGTTTAGGAGAAACTCCGTCCACTTGACTTTCCAGTAGATTGGCCGCGATATCGAGGCGGCGCAGGAGGGAGGTTTCAATTTTGAAAAGAGACGACCCGTTGCGCGGCCCGTAGTAGAGGAATTCGCCTTTGCGATCAATGGCGATCGGACTCACTCCGGTCAGGGGAGTGGCAAGTTGGCCGTCAGGACGTCGGACTTCCACAGACTTGCCATCGAGTTCCAAGTTGAGTGTGGGATCCATCTTGGTTGAGGTGTGACCCTCAAGAACCCGACGTGCAAGATTGGTCTCAATATCGACCACAATGATCGCTGAACTTATACCATCTGCGGGGTCAGTGATGTAAATTAGCGGTGCTTCGGGATCGAGGACGAGATTTTTGAGGAATGATGTTGGTGCCAGAGCTTGAGGATTAATGACAATAATTTGGTGGAGTTGCCCTCTTTTCGTATCCCACGCCACGAGCTTCGGCGGCGTGTCTGAGCGTCTCCCGTTATCGAGCATCCATACGATTCCGCGTGGGTCGCACGCAATTCCCAAGACGGAATCCAGAACAACTGGATAATCCGAATCAGGAGTGTTCATCTCAGCATTAGGGAAGGGAACCCAGTTGTTCTGCTTATCCAGCATCATGACGCGATACTGGTGATTGAAGAACTGGTGACAGGAGATCACATATTCACCAGAGGGAAGTACGCACATTCCTCCTGGCCCGGTTGGGGCATGGGTGGTTTCCTCGAGCTCGTTGCCATTTTTTTTGAAGACTCTTGGAAAGCTTGGCAGTTTAAGTTCCGATGGGAGTTTCAGGTCCGGCGCGGGGCAAGGCTCGGTTAAAAGAAGAATGAGACCGCCCAGAATCAGGCTTTGCCCAAGACTGGTCGCAAGACTACAGAAAGAATGCTTTTCGGCTTGGCGGAAAAAAGACATGCGGAGGTTGAGGTGGGTAAGCTTCAACGAAAACGGCTCTGGGTCAATAGAGCAGCTCCGGGTAGGCCGATCTGGCGATTTCAAGGCAACGACGTTTCACCATTTCTTCAGTTCCGCAGTGTTGAAGATTTGTCATCAACTCAGAACATTCCTTCGAGGAGAGGAGTGAAATCGCCTTGCGTGTCTTTAACAGTTGAACAGAGCCCACTGATAGCTCGTCGACTCCTAATCCGACCCAGATTGGGGTCATGACTAGGTCGCCGGCGGCCTCGCCACAAACACCACACCAAATATCATTGCGATGGGCGGCTTCTACCGTTTCGCGAATCATTCCGATAACAGCTGGATGCATCGGTTGGTAGAGATTGGCGACTCGATCGTTGATACGGTCGACTGCGGTGGTGTACTGAATAAGGTCGTTAGTGCCGATGCTGAAGAAATCGACCTCCTGGGCTAGGTGATCGGCAACAAGAACGGCGCTAGGGATCTCAATCATGGCTCCGACCTCTATCTTTTCATCGAAGGGGATGTCAGCTTCCCGAAGTTCTTGCTTTGAGATCTCAATCTGCTCTTTCGCCGCTTGGATTTCTTGCAGCGAAGAAATAAACGGGAACATCACACGAACTTTGCCGTGTGCGCTAGCCCTCAGGATCGCTCGTAGCTGAACGCGAAATTCCTCGGCACGATCGAGGCTAAGTCGGATTCCTCGCCAGCCAAGAAAAGGATTTGGTTCGGGATCGTCGCGCAGTTCCGGATAGAGCTTGTCTCCGCCGATATCCAAGGTTCTTATGATGACACCGTCAGAGGAGGTGGCTTCTGCTACCGTTCGGTAATTCTGAGCTTGATTCTCTTCGGTGCGCAGTTCCTTCTCGCTCATGTAGAAGAATTCAGTTCGATAAAGACCGACTCCCTCAGCACCTCTTTCTGCAACGGCTTTCAACTCATCAAGGAACTCAATGTTCGCCGAAAGAGTGATTCGGTTACCGTCGGAAGTTATCGTTGGCTTCCCTTTGAAAAACTCAAGGTCCGAAAGAATACCTCTTTCCTCCTCGAGCAGTTTTTCATAGTCGACTAAAGTCTCGGGCGAAGGATTGACAATAACTAGGCCATGGTAACCATCGATTAGTACGTTCTCAGACCGCTCACACTCCTCGGGGATATCGTGGAGTGCCACCACCGCCGGTATGCCAAGAGAACGGGCCATGATGGCCGTGTGCGAAGTGGCGCTGCCAACCTCGGTAGCAAACCCCTTAACCTTGGAGCGGTCGAGGCCGACAGTATCAGAAGGAGTTAAGTCATGGGCGAGAATAACCGTGGCATTGCTTTCGCTAATTTCTGAACCGGCCGACGGTTCGGTCCACTTGAGATTCTTCAAGACGCGTCCGGCCACGTCCTCGATGTCTACGGCTCTTTCTCTGAGGTAGGGGTCGGCAATCTTACGCAGAGAGTCGACGTAGCGCTTCATGACTGAGAAGTAAGCGCATTCGATCGATATAAGCTTAGCTTCGCAGAGTCGTAGGACCTCGTTGAGGACGCTGGAGTCTTCTAAAAGAAGCAGGTGGGCGTCGAAAATACTCGCGTGGTCCTCGCCATCATCCGACGCGATCTGACGCTGCAATTCAACGATCTGGTCGCGCGTGGCAACCATGGCAAGAGAAATGCGGGCCTTTTCGGCATCGACTTCACTGCGTTGAATGCTGGTTTTTTCGGGCTCTTCGAGAGCTTTACCAAGAATCTCCGCGGGTCCCCAGGCGATTCCAGGAGATACGCCGATGCCCTGCAGTCGAATTTCGGCCTGTTGGGCGGGTTCGGTCATTTCTTACGCTCTGTAAACGATTCTCCACGGTAAACCTTATGTTTTTAGCGGAAAAACTGGCCTAAAACGACAGAAAACCTGAAATTTTCAGATATCTGCCTCAAACCCACTGTTCACGAGCGCAGAAATTTTACTAATCGCCTCGTCAGCATCATCACCATCGGCGGTGACTTTAATTACGGCGCCCTTGGCGGCCGCTAACATCATCAGGCCCATAATGCTCTTGCCGTTGATTTCTTCGCCGTCCTTTTCGACCCAGATTTCGCTGGAGAACTGACTCGCCAGTTTGACGAATTTCGCCGCGGGACGAGCATGAAGCCCTTCCTCATTCGGGATGGTCAATTCACAAGCTGGCATTTTGTTTCAAAGTAGAGCGGACAGCCACCTTCGGGCAATCAAACCATCGATTTACGTTGGTCTCGCATTCTTTTCAATAGTTTCTTGTTGAATTCAACAGCCGAATCATGGCCCAGAGCCTTAAGTTTTTGGTCAAGAGCTGCGACTTCAATCAGTTGCGCCATATCCCGCCCCGGAGCGACTGGTAGCTCGATGTGAGGGATATTCATTCCTAGAACGTCGATACTTTCTCGGTCGAGTCCTACTCTTTCCATCTTGTCGATTTCAGACTCACGTCTGAGGGTAACGATGAGATCAAGTCTCTTTTCGGTTCGGAACGTACCCACCCCAAAAAGGGCAGAAACATTGATAATGCCTAGCCCGCGGACTTCCATGTAGCTCCGGCCAAGTTCAGGCGCGGTAGCAATCAGTTCCCGATCTTCGATATTGCGAAGGCGAACCATGTCGTCTGCGACTAAACTGGCTCCCCGGCGGAGCAGAGCAAGGACAGTTTCTGACTTACCTGTTCCGCTATCTCCTTTGATCAAAATACCAATACCCATGACATCCACCATGCAGCCATGCTCGGTAGTTGATGGTGCGAATTCCCAGTCGAGCCTCACTGTGGCTGCGTTGATGTAGTTCATGGTGACCATTGACGTTTGGAACACAGAAACATCGGCTTCGTTGGCAATATCCAGCAAATCTCCCGGTAAATCCTCTCCCCGGCTGACAATGATACAAGGAATGTTTTGTTGGCAGAGGTCTTGGAAGCGCTTCCGTGCGTTGTCGGCGCTAAGATGTTTCAGGTAAGAGCGTTCGGCTAGGCCGATCACTTGGATTCTATGAAGGGCAAAGTATTTGTAGAATCCTGATAAAGCCAGGCCGGGGCGATTGATGGTCGGTTCAAGAATCTGACGGTCGAAGCCGGCGCGGCTGCCTGCCAGTGTCATGGAGAGCTCTTTAGAGTGACGGTTAAAAAAACCCCCAACCTCCAGGATGGGAGGCTTGGTAGAATGCGATTTGTGGGGGGAAGAGGCCATTATCTATCTCATACTATCGGCTATGCCGTATGCCTAGGGCAACAAAAAAGGCGGGACCTGAGTCCCGCCTTTACCAAGGGTTCTCCGCAGAAGCGGAATTTTGAATAAATCCTAGAAATAGGTTCGGACAGCCAGCATCCAAGTGTCGGAAGTGATGTCGTCGGTGGAGTCATACTGATCTGCCGTCATATACTCGTATCCAGCCATCAGCTTCAGCTTGTCGCCGCAGATGTAGTAGTTGAGGCCAGCATACAGGGTGTGGCAGTTCTCCAATTCCTCACGAACCGTGTAACGCTGTGGGCGTTGAGTGCGACCTGAGTCCATGTAGGCATATTTAGCAACAAACTCTAGTTTTTCGGTGATCGCGTAGGTTGGCATTATAACCAAGCCCCACGTGTCCTCGCCGTCAGGAATGTCTCCGGTGCCATCTCGGTCCAGACCGAAGATAAGGTCGGTGGTGAGGTTGAGCCGATCGTTCAAAGCATTCGTGGTTCCGAGCGCCAGCACGTGGTTATAAGAAGAAGCGATGTCGACCTCAGAGTCGTAGCCCATGTCTGTAAAGAGGTAGTCCAAATAAAAGGTTGTTACATCGTTTACAGGAGTTTCAAGGCGGTAGAGGAACTGAGCATTCGACCCTTCGGTTGTTGGAAGCCCCAAGCCGCTACCTCGGTTATCGTCTTCATCAGATCCAGTGAGGGCAAGACCGATTACGTGCTCGATTTCACCTGTAGCAAATCCGAAGTTGAAACCCCAAGGCTTTCCGGGAATTACCTCGTTGACGATCTGGGAGCGTTCGATTGTTTTGATTCGTTTCGAAGAAGTGGACTCTTCACGAGTAATCTTGAACTTATCTTTACCAATCCAGAGATCCCATCCATCGCCCTCAATCTCAATCAACATGGTGTCGATATCGTTGAAGACAGGGCCAGTTTGCCAATTTCGGTTGCTGCCAGATGAGTCAGTTACGTTGAACTCAGTGGCAAACGTTATGTTCTCAAGGATGCCGATCTCGAAGCCGATCCGCGAACGACGGCTTTGAAATTGGTGGAAACCATCGCGGTCACCATCATCGTCTTGCGAGGCAGAGATCCACTGGCCGTGATAGCGTCCGGTGAGTGAAACTTCGCGTATGAAGCCTGCGTCAGACTCGTAGAGAGTCGAGTAGTCGAATATGTCGCAGATTGTCCACGGATCTTCGAGCGGCATTTTGTCGTCGACGATCGCCTTACCATGGTCACTGGCAAATGCCCCCGCGGCAAGAGCAGCGATGGCAGTACCAGAAGCCAGTTTTTTCAAGCTATTGAGGTGTGTCATTGATTAGGATTTGATGTGATTAAGATTTGATGTTTATCAATCAGTTGTCTATCGCTCAGACAAAAATGTTAGTCGATCGATAGTTTGTTACGGTTTTGCCATAGATGGTCATTTCGTAGCATGTGAGAATCGCTAAACTTCTATCTAACGGGGCCATGTTGTCTGCAAACACGTGAAGGGCAAGGGTTTTATGTTACGAAGTGGGGGCGGGTGTGACGAGTCTGACATAAAAGATTCACAAAGGCAGGCGTAGCAGGCTCTAGCTTATGTGTAACGCTGTCCCTTGGGATGGATTTACATTCTGAAATTTTTGTTTTAGCGACTTGGATCTTAAACGGGCCTTCCGATTTACAATAGGGTTGTGGATATCAGTGGGGCTTGGCGCGGTCAGAATTCGTTCTCGGGAAGCAGGGGGTGAAGAAGTCAGATTCGACACAAGATTCGCTACACTCGTGATGATTTATTCTGGACACAGCGCAGTGAGGTGTTGATTCTGTCCCTTCACTGAAAAAAAATTAGCAATCATGCCATACGTCGAAACCAACGGAATCAAAATGTATTATGAAGAGTCTGGAGCAGGCGATCCGCTCATCCTGATTATGGGGATCACCGCTCGTGGCGAAGTCTGGGGCGTACATGACGAGGATTGGGTTCAGCATTTCCGCTGCATCAAGCCCGACAATCGTGGTGTGGGTCTCTCTGATAAGCCTGTTGGAGACTACAACAGCGCCATGATGGCCGACGATTATGCGGGGTTGATGGAAGCGCTCGGTATCGAAAAAGCGCGCATTGTAGGCTGCTCAATGGGTTCCATCATTGCTCAACAGCTTTGCTTGCGTCATCCAGACAAGGTGCAAAGTGCGGTTTTGATGTGCCCATGGGCAAGCTGTGACAATTACGCAGCCGGGATTTTCAGCCATATGGTCATCTGTAAGGCGCACCTCGATAATCAGCAATTTATGGAATGGATCCAATTGCTGATCTTCACCAAGCCATTCTTTGACAGCGAGGAATGCTACGAAGGCCTCCTTCAGGGAAGGAAGGATTTTGACGCCAATGAGGTCCCTCAACCATTGCATGGACTCCGTGGGCAGGCTGCTGCTTGCGTCGGACATAATGTTGCGGCAGATCTTGGCAAAATTTCGGCTCCCTGCTTTGTAATCGGAGGTCGTGATGACATTTTCACGCCGATGTGGATGGCGGAGGAGGTCGCCGGTGGTATCCCAAACTGTGATACCCATTTCTATGATGGAGCGGGTCATGCCTTTCACTTTGAAAAAACTGATGACTTCAATCCACGTGTGCGCGAGTGGCTTAAAGCCCACTGAATCAACCCTCATTACACAGAATCTTTTTCTACTAAATTATGGCTAACATCAAATTCGGATCTGAGGTCTACACCTGGTTCATGCAGGACGCGGGCAAGGGCTACGACAATAAGTTGGACCACATGGTCAAAATTATTTCTCAAGCTGGTTTTACTGGGATCGAGCCAATGGTTCTTGAGATTTCGGAGAGCGCTCTCGGTTGCAGTAAGTACTGGATGGGAGACTTCATTGACCCTGTCAAATTCAAGGACGTGCTTCAGGAACACAACGTGGAATTAGCTGGACTAGCCCTCATTTGTGGCTGGGACAATGAAGAGGAAACTCCCGAGGAGCGAGCAGCAGCAGACTTCACTATCGATTTTCTCAAGCACTTCCCAGGCGCTATGCTGGGCACTGTGACTCTTCCGAGCGGACGACACGATTTACAGAAGCGTCGACTGAATGTGGTAAGGAATATCAATCGAGTTTCCCAACGAGGAGTCGATGCTGGGCTAGTGTGCTCCTATCATCCAAACAGCCCACCAAATTCGCTAGTTCGCACTCAGTATGACTACGACGTTGTATTGAGTTCCCTTGACCCGTCAGTAACTGGATGGACACCCGATGTGGGTCACATCATTCGTGGGGGAATGGACGTAATCGAGACGATGAACAAATGGCAGCATCTCGTGAACCACATTCACTATAAAGATTTCTCCGGGAATGGCCCAGAGCCTTGGGCTCAGATGGGCACTGGAAAACTTGATTTTCACAAAATTACTGAGTGGCTTACTTTGCGAAACTACGAGGGGTGGGTCATATGCGAGGACGAAGCTCACATCGCGGTTGAGGATCCGGACGGAGTTACTCTGCAGAATGGAGAGTGGTGTAAGGAGCACCTTCATCCGATTGTGGGGCTTAAGTAGTGCTAATTGGATTGAGAAGCTTAAGCAGCAGGGTTAGGTCCGAGGCCTAACCCTGTTTGCTTTTTACGAAAGTTCAGGGTTGCTGTGTGCGGTTTGGGATGGGGGAGGAAACGGCATATCATTTTTGGATCGACAAGCGAGATCGCTTTGTCTGCGGGTGGGGACGTTTTTTAGCGGGCCTGAAGTGCCGTCCCACGGGATTGGCATTTCCGGTTATAAGGCTCGTTCTACTACCAGGTCTTTTCCTAGCGGGTCTAACCTTCCTTTCCGATGTGGTCTGGTAGTTCTTCGTGTGCTACACAGTCGCATTGAGTCTTTACTATGTTCTTGGTCTACACAAAGGCTTGTGGCGTTAAGCGACTCGAAAACGAACCGTTTTAGTCTGGTAACGCCTCGAACTTGCGCCTTTGATACCCAATTCCCTCGCGGATGTTGATTTGGGAACTCCATATTTAGAGACGCGCAATCTAGATCAAGTCGAAGAAGTGTCGAGGACGCTCCTTGTAATGATCGCAGGGGAGGATTCAAGTGAAGTGGACTTAGGGAAGCTTCCGTAACAATTCGAGTAAACAGTGGTTACAAAGGGTCGATCAGAATTGAAGACTAAGAAGTATTTTTAAAGAAGAGTTCGCAAATTGGTTAAGATCTAATAGGATCTACCGCTTATGAGTTTTGAGTTTCGCAGTAAGGAGACCAGTTGGCTTTCGTTTAATGCTAGAGTCCTCCAAGAGGCTGCTGATCCGACGGTCCCGCTTTTTGAAAGGATTAAGTTCCTCGGAATTTACAGCTCTAACCTTGACGAGTTTTTTCGTGTTCGGGTGGCCACACTGAAACGGCTTGCCGCTCTCGGTGATCAATGGAAAAAACTTGGAATTCCCGATCCGAAAATCACGCTAAAGAAGGTAACTCGGTTGGTGTCTGCGCAGGGGGAAAGCTTCGATGCTGCTTACCTCCAGGTGAAGGGCGACCTCGCAAAAAATGGCATCCGCTTGATCGACGAATCTCAGGTTCCCGTGCGGTTGCGTTCCTACTTAAGAACTTACTTTCGGCGTGAGGTCAGCCCACATATTTTCCCAGTTATCCTTAAGGCTGCAGCGAAATTGCCCAGGTTGCGTGACTTGCCCATGTATCTTGCAGTCAGAGCAAGCAGGGCTGATGGCACGGGGCGGCCCATGCACGCTTTGATTGAAATTCCGGATAAGCTACCACGGTTTATCCTCTTGCCTAAATTCGATGATGTCCAACTGGTCATGTATCTCGACGACATTATCAGGTTTGGACTGGACGATATCTTCGCTACTTTTCCCTACGACCATTTCGAGTCTTATGCGATCAAGTTTACCCGCGACTCGGAGTTGGAGTTGGATGACGACTTTACGGAAAGTTTCTATGAGAAACTTGAAGACAGTATTAAAGCCCGTGAGGAGGGGCTTCCAGTTCGCGCTAATTTTGACGAGGACTTCCCCAAGCCGTTTCTTAATCTAGTCCTAAGGAAGTTAAACCTGGCCCGATCAGATTCGCTATACCCGGG
This sequence comes from Akkermansiaceae bacterium UBA1506, assembly GCA_002323995.1. Classification (GTDB taxonomy): domain Bacteria; phylum Verrucomicrobiota; class Verrucomicrobiia; order Verrucomicrobiales; family DEV007; genus Arctic95D-9. Next base: position 19,366 of record DCQY01000101.1, read on the forward strand.
AGCGCGATATCATAATCGTCGAGACCTATTGAAATTCCCTAAATTCGAAATCGAGGGTTTGTCCTATGCGGCGGCCGAGCCCATCGCGGTGAAACCACTGAAGAAGAGAAAGTCGGGGATGTTCGCGGCGATTCGGAAGCGGGATATCATGTTACACACTCCTTACCAACCCTTTCGCCATCTAATTACCCTTTTGCAGGAGGCCTCGATGGATCCGCTAGTGCAAAGTATCAGCGTGACCCAATACCGCGTGGCTGCGAGGTCATGCATTGCTGAAGCACTTCAGTCGGCGGCGCGAAACGGGAAAGAAGTGTTTGTTCTGGTTGAACCCCAGGCTCGCTTTGATGAAGAGGCGAACATTAAGTGGGCAAGTCAATATCGTGATGCAGGAGTCCACGTTCAACTTGGTATTCAAGGCCTCAAGGTTCACAGCAAACTCATGCATATCACTCGTCGTGAGGGCGGCAAAGACCGATTTTACACCGTAATTGGGACGGGCAATTTCAATGAGGATAGCGCCACAACCTTTGCAGACCATCTTCTCATGACCTATCATCAGGGCATTGGGGAGGATGTTGGGAAGATCTTTCAATTTTTTAATCGATCCTATCGTCCTCCAGTGTTGAAGCACCTCAAGTGCGCTCCGTTTGACCTGAGAGAGTTCATTCGCAAAGGAATAAGGCGGGAGATTGTTAATCATCGTGCCGGCAAGCCTTCCGGTATTTCTTTTAAGGTGAATAATTTTTCTGACATTGAAACCAATGAACTTGTGAAAGAAGCAGCAGAAGCTGGTGTCCCAGTGCGTTTGATCGTTCGCAGTATGTTCTCCCTCGTGATCGATGAGGGGAGCCCCGTCCATGCGATTAGTATTGTCGACAAGTATCTGGAACATTCGAGGATCCTGATCTTCGGAAACGAGGGAAATCCTGAGGTTTATCTTTCATCTGCCGATTTTTTGCCGCGAAATTTTGATTCCCGAGTTGAGACGATCGTTCCGGTATATGACCGTCGCTTAAAGAGGCAGTTGCAGGAGTATTTTGAGATCCAGTGGAAGGACAACACGAAAGCTCGAATTCTCGATCATGACCTGACCAATCATTACCGCGAGGGAAAAGAAGGGGAAGAGCCGAGGCGGTCTCAATTTGAGATAGAGACATACCTAAGGGGTGAAAACTAGAAGCAGTCCTAGTTTTGATTTCCAGTACCCCACTGATCTTCCAATGCGTCCGTGACTAGTTCGACGATGCGCTCAGTTTTGGCTCCGTTTGGCAGCACCTTCAGCTTAAATGAGGACCCTGGGGGCTTTGAGCGGATAAGATTGAAAAACTCGTGACGTCTGCGGATCGATTTACCGTCAACGGCTACGATGATATCTAACGCCTTTAGGCCAGCTTGGTCGATGGGTCGGCCTTTAAAAACCGGGTTGAGAATTAAGCCTTCAGTTCCCTCGGGTAACTCCCTTAGCAGCGAGTGATCAACTGTCCAGACTTCCCAAAGATAAGCTCCGATTCCAGGAGTTTTCGTGGTTTTCCGATTATGCAGTAGCGCTTTAATTGCGTTAGGGGGAGAGACCATGCTGATTCCGGAGGAGGGAGCGCCTTTATCGCCGATTAGTCTTCCGTGCTGAAGTCCCACAATGGCGCCCGCCTGATTTACCCAGATGCCGCCCGAGGTAAGCGCTGGGTTGATACCGGCTGCAAAGAAGTGAGCAATGGAACCCTTTGAAGAGGTGAAATCGGTGTAGCTGATTCGGGAATCGGCTACTGAACCTGAAAGCAGTAGTGTCCGCCGGTGCAGGGCTGGGCCAAGGTTATAGATTGGAGTCGTATCTGCAGGGATTGTCTTTGCTAGTGGTAGTGAGCCAAAGCTCGCCACGCCTGGTGTGACTTCAATGAGAGCCAGGTCATGCCCGAGGTCGTAGGCGATAAGCGATCCTGAGAATATTTGTTCGTCCTCGGTGATAACCTTGCAGGAATCTTGCGGGTCGTGGAAGAGGTGAGCGGCAGTAATAACGTAGGTTTTACCGTTGGAGGCCCGCAGAAACGCCCCGCCGCCCCGTAGTTGTCCCTTGATGTGTATTTCTACCGTTGCCTTCCGAAGTTTTTTAATGGTTGCCTCCGACAATTCCGCGGACTTAAGCGTCGGAGTAGCATTCAAGGCAAGGCAAGCCATAATGTAGAAGAAGGTGCGTATCATTTTGTTGGAATATCGAAAGATTCAAGACTGCGCTTTTGTTTCGCAACCCGGATTCGTGCCGCGAAATGCGAGTGAGGCGTGATTTCGTTTAAAACGAGCGAACCAGAGGCGAGGCGACCGTCAAGGAGTTGGACGCTTTCATCCCGCTGCGGAAGTTTAGCAGCTTTAACAATTTCCAAGCAGACCCCATGACCCGGCGCTACTTGCCGACGAATGTCAAGTGCAACGCGACCCATTGTGAAGCGGGGATTGACCTCACAGGCTGTCCTGTGTTGCAGTGAACCGGAACTGTCGCGGTAGAGATAGGCGTCCACACCAAGAGGTCCTTCAAAATTTCTTTCTTCTGCCCAGTCGCGAAGCGATTTAGTAAAGCGGGCGTTATTAGCGTACTGAGGAAGTACTTTTTCCATCAGAAATTGGGCGATATCTGCGTTCATACCGCTGCAGAATTTGGGGAAAGAAAGACTGCCGAGATACTGACCTGACGGAGAAATAATTTGTTCAATCAGTCCAAGTTGCCTAATCTCTTTTCCTTCGATCAGGTATTGTATGGAAAAGTCTAAGATCCTGTCGTGAGCGGGCTCTATGATAAGTCCGCCCTCAGAAATAATTTTTTCGCTCATGCCTTTGCCTCGATACTGAAGGACTTCCTCGATGGTCAGTCGTTTCATTCCTCCTCCGGCCGTAGAAAAGGGGCGTTTCAGAACGAATTCAGTCCAGCCTTGCTTGGCTAGGGATAGAGCGGCTTCAACCAAATCATCTCCAGAGGTAGTGGAACGTCCGGGGCCCATCCATCGTTGGAGCGCTTGTATCTGGAGAGCTTTTGAGAATAGACCCCGATTTGCTGGCTTCCATTTTGGAATCGGCTTGTTTACCTGTGACAGGCCTGCGAAAAGATCAGGGATATCGGGACTTCTTGACCATGGCCGAACTTGGTTGATTTTTCTATTCGTCAGGAGGCTGTCACTTCGGAGATATCCGTCGCTGGCTAAAAGGTCAATTTCCGGGAGCTCAAATCCAACTTCGGCAAGCCGAAGGCGGTGTTGTGAACTGGGCGGTTTTCGCATTAGTACGACATCATCACGTCTGGCAAGGAATGCGGGAAGGATCTCTAGATCTAAAATTACAGATTGGATACGCTTGTTCGGATGGTAGGCAGCCGGATGACACGCGATGCGATTCTCCGCCTCTGGATTGAAGCAGTAAATATTCGGCGTCCTTCCTCTCGATCGCTCGAATAGAGAAAGTTGCTGGATGTAATCAGTGTCAAAACCGGCTTCGCGTCGACCCGCGACGTTAAACGGCGCCCGGTTGCCCTTGGCCCGTGTGGGGGATAAGGGGAAGGTGAGCTGTCTCTTCAGGGCCTCCCAATCTGAGTGCTCTTCGTTTTTCCACTGACGAAACCAATGCAAGCCATATCCCACGTGTGAAATCTCATCGTGATAGATACGATTCAGTATAGAAGCGCTCGCTTTGTCTCCGGCCTCGTGGAGGACGTTGGCGTAGTGCCGGGCATAGTCGAGGTTCGCTTGTTCGAATGTTAGGCTAAGACGTGAGACGTAATCAAGAGGAGTCTCCATGCTTGAAACGACATCCCAAAAAAAACGATTGAGTGGGTATTGGCCGAAACTTATACCGCATTGTTGCATGCGGTTGACATACCAGCGGGTATGAAGTTGTTCCTCTCTCAGTGTGCGAGCGAGCCCTTCCCTGAAAGCCCTCGGGGCATTGGGGAATTTCAATATTGCGAGGGCCATTAGTTCTGCGGCGAGCAGTTCGTGATTAGCGAAAAAGTGGAGGAGCACTCCACGACTTTCTTCCTCTACCATCGCCGGTGTTCTCGGAAAAGTCGGGCGAGTTTCAGATTCGGAGGCAAAGCCAAGATTTTCGGGACGTCCAGGGATGACCCCGCGGTAGAGTTCTGGAGCGTTTGGCTTATCGTAGACAAGGGATTCCGGTCGGGAGAGGCGAAGTTTCTCTTCCAGCGTATTGCCGAATAGAACGCGTGATGCGAGACGGGTGATTGATTCGCTTCCATTAGGTGGGCGAATGCCAATCGACGCTTCGTCAAAGCTGGGTCTTGACCGTTTCATGGGATCGCGCGAACCTTGCATTCTTTAGGTGCAGAGATTATCAAGGAAATCCAGATAAATTTGCAAGTGTTCACTATGATCCATGATTAGGAGGCTGACAACTAACCTCATTGTTAAATCGTGCCGAAGTGTTTTTGACTCTTTGGTTTTGAGGACCAAAAAGCTCAATCAACGAGTCGATCGTCGAGGGTTAGCACTCAAGATATTTATGTGCATTCTCGCCGTTGGTCTTGGGGCGTTATTTAACAGGAGTCTTGTCGATTATCTCGAAGCGACACGAGTTGCGCCCACGACGTTAGAAGCAGTTAGCAGCGCTCAAGAGTATGCGCCATCGGCGGCCTCTCTTATCTGGCAGGCTCTTGGAGTCTTTCTCGCGTTAGTTGCTTTCCTTTCGAGTCTTTGGATCAACAGCCGCATGGGTGAAGAGCGGCGAAGTGGATTCATCGTCATGGCTCTTTGGGTCGCGGCGATAGCGGGGCTCTTAGCCTGGTTGCCGGTCGACATCCTAGCCACAAAACAGGCGATAGCCGGAAAGGCTTTGGCGGGTGAGACACCATCAATTCCCGCCTACATTGGGAAGCTTTTTTTTGTTGCGGTTGTTATTCTGAGTATACCCGCTGCTGCGATGGTTTATTTTCGATTAAGTCTGATGGATCGCTACGTCGTCCACAGTTTTCTCTCGCCCTTCTTTTTCTCTCTTCTCTCTTTTATTTCAATCTGGGTCATCGCCGATTTGACCGATAATGCGCCCGCCTTCGCAGGGCTTCCCGCGCGCGACATGCTGACGTTTTATGTGGTCCAAGTGCCGTTTGTGATTCTATTCGTGATGCCGATTGCTATTTTGCTTTCAGCGCTGTTCTCGCTGAGCAAAATGTCGAAGACAAACGAGTTTATTAGTATGGTTGGCTCGGGTCGTAGTGTGGTGAGAATTCTTGCACCAATTTTTATCATTGGCGCTTACAGTTCGCTTATTAGCCTCGCATTCAAATATGAATGGGCACCGTCCTCTGTCGGGTATAAAGAGGCATTGATTGAGACTGCAAATCAAGAGCGTTATGCTTTAAAGAATGACACCGAAATCATTCAAGACGTTTGGGCTAAGCGAGGGTGGATGCATGTGAACGAAGTCGGCCGGCGTACCTGGTTTGTCGGCAAGGTACCCTATAAGTTGAGCGACGAAATGGCTGACGTGGTTGTCTGGCAACTTCGGGATGATGAGAAGTTGGAAAAAATCTGGAAGGCGATGCGAGCGAAGTGGGTGTGGGATGCAATACCTCCGAAATGGATACTAACCGATGCTCAAGAGTGGAGCTACGACGAGGAACAGGTCCCCAAGTGGAAGAGTCACGAAACGCTTGAAATAGAGAGCTGGTCAGAAACACCGTGGAAAGTGCTGAGTTCCTCGCAGAATCCTGAATTTCTCGGGTTGCCGGGTCTCAGCATGTACTTAAATGCTCATGCGGAATCAGAGGAGGAATCTCTAGCCTCCTTCAAGACGAACTGGTGGTACATCTTTTCGGAGCCTTTAAGTTGCATGGCGTTGGTATTAGTTGCCGCTCCCCTTGGAATTGTTTATTCGAGAAACAATGTCACGAGCGGCGTTGCTGCTGCCATCGCCGTGTTTGCCATGATGTATGTTTTGCGCGGCTCGTTCATCGCCTTGGGGCATAGAGGAGTGCTGCCTCCCTTTCTTGCAGCGTGGGGCACAAACTTTCTGGTCGCTGCTTTGGGTCTGTTTCTTCTCTGGTTCCGGGCCCGTAATCGTGACATTCCCAAGGTTAAAGAAGTGTTTAACGGCTTAATCGTAGGATTTGGGGGTATGCGCTCTTCTGGAGGCTAGTCCTCAGTTCTGCTAAATGCCGCTTGCGGCAACTCCGATATTGAATTATCGCCCAACGTTGCGCGTAAGAAATACATAATATGGCGATTATTCAGGATTGGAAAATTCGGTCAACAACTGCTCAGTGTGGATTAACTGAGGAAGCATTTGAAGATGGTGAAGACTTTTACACATGTATCTTCGATGATCCTGAGTCCGACGGTTTCATTCGAAAAGATTACTCGGTAGATTCTTGGTGTCAGGTTAGGGGTGAAGGTCCTCAGCCGTTTTCGTTCTGGAGATCAACCTTTAAGGTGCCTGAACCGGAGGTTGACCAGAAGCGAATCGAAGATACCTCAGCCGAGGGAATGCTCCGGCGTTTCATTGAAGAGGACGATTCTCGCACTGAAAACGCACGTTATATCCTTGCTTTAATGCTAGAGCGGAAAAAGTCACTGCTTCCGACTGATTCTAAGGTGTTGGAAGACCGGAGGTTGCTCTTTTATGAACACGCTGAAAATGGTGATGTGTTTATTGTAGCGGATCCCGGCCTGAAGCTTGACGAGATCGAAGAGGTTCAGAGAGAGGTAGCTGAGCTCTTGGCCCAAGAAGAAGCGCAGGCGAAGGGGGAAATCGTTCCGAATGAGAGCGAGGGGGAGGATGAGACCATTGGAGACGAAGATGCGGCCACTGACGAACCTGACAACGTTTTAAAGAATGCTTTGGGAGAATTCACTGAGCCAGTTCCCAAGAGCAACGAAGCCCCACCCAAGCAGGACGGTAACCAGACCGCCACCACCGAAGATTAGCCGATTACCGAGCCCGGTCATGAAATCTCGTGCTCTGTGTGATTGGATTTTGCTGTAAACGCCGGGAAACATTTCTCCCATCAGCCATATGAGCAACTTGGTTATCCCAAGGGCAATCAATATCCAACCGCCGAAGATGATTATCTGTAAGCCAAGTGTCGGCTCCATCATGGTTGTAGCCTTCGTGCGGCTATCAGTTTAATCAAGTGGTTAAGTTTTGGATGTTAGTCGTGTAGGGTTCTCCACCCGACGTTATATTTTCAAGCAGCAGAAAATAACCGTCAAAGACAAAGAATCGAGAATACATCTTTTTCTTCAGCGTTGGTAGTGGCTGCTATCGAAGAAAAACGACTTCCCATTTCCGTTTGCGGTTTTAGATACGAAGAAAGCAGAGTAATTTTAAAATAGGGGATTTTCATACCAAAAGACCCCAAGTTGTTGACGTTCCTCACAACTGATCACATCAAGATCACCATCATTGTCGAGATCAAGAAGTTCGATGCGGTCGAACTTAGCTCCTTCCGGGCCGCTGATTTCAGAGATTTTCGAGGACGCATCACTCGCGAAAACACCGTGTTTTCCGCCTTGTGCATTTTCGCAGGAGATTACGAAATTAGGGATCCGGTCCCCATTAAGGTCAGCTACCTTAACTGCTTTTGCGCTACCGTATCTATCTTGTGGAAATGGTTCGAGATCGGAGATGGCGACCCATGGGGATAGCGCAGTCTTTGGATGATGATACATCCGAATCTGGTTCGGCTTGATTGAAGCAATTACGTCCAACTTTTCATCCTCGTCGAGGTGCGCGACGTCGACGAACATTACCTCTTTGCCGCTAGCGCCAATAAGCTTGGCTTTTCCGATCCAGGGCGATTCATCTAGAAGGGGGAAAAGATAGATGCCAGAGCGCGGTCCTTTGCGATCGGATGAAAGTAAATATTTTCGGTCTTCAGTTTGAAAAACGGTCAGGGTCATGATCCACCCTGCATTATGGATGCGATGAAGTTCCCAGGTTTCGACCGCACGAGCAGTTTCATGACCGGGGTTTTCGAGCCATGAAATTGATGCATTGCTTCCCTTTGAGCCAAGGAAAAGATCGAGATCACCGTCTTCGTCAAGATCATGTGGGTAGCAAAACATCCAAAGTTGTTGGTTTACGGTCTTCGGAAAAGGCTTCGTTTCCCAGAGTGTTTCGTTGCTTAAATCCTGATCTGATCTGGGTGCCCAGTGCACGAAGACCGTTCGAGTAGAGCCTTCAGTAGAGCTGACAATATCTGATCGACCGTCGCCATCGAGATCTGCAAACACGGCGTCTTCAGCGTTCCGGACTTTCCCGACTGTAATTCCCGGCCACGGGTTTCGAGCCGCTTTGGGCCCCGGGTTGAAGCATACCCGTATGGCGGAACCTTCTTCCCAGCCTGTAACGATGTCGAGTAGCCCATCGTTATTTAGGTCTCCGAGGCGAACCCCGTCGGCTCCCTTCTTCCCGGCTTCCGAAGAAGGCTGATCAATGGTGTGCCGATTCCATAGTTCTCCTCCTTGGCCGATTGTTACGAGAAAGATGATAGCGATAAAAAGGCAGTGAGGAATACTTTTCATTGCGAGGAATGAGGAGTAGTTTCAATATGCTTTCTGAGAGTCGGTCCTGTCCATGAGAATTCCTGCTTATCTGTGCTTTTTGATTCCTGCTGCATTTTTCCTTGGGCCCGCCGTTAAAGCGCAAGAAGCGGAGGATTTAGATCCGTTTTCTGACAAATTTCAGGCTGCTCTTGAGGAGGAGCTAGTTTTGGAAGAGAAGAAGCCTCAGCAGTATCTCGAGCCAGGTAAGGTTCGGATGCTCAACGCTCTGGCGAAGCCGTCAATCGTGACGGTGCGTCAATTGGGTAGGGACGGAGAAAATCGGGGAACCGGGTCGGGATTTGTCATATCAAAAGATGGGCTAATTGTGACAAATCTGCACGTCATCGGTGAGGGGCGGTCCATTGAGGTTGAATTTGTTGATGGTAGTGTTTTTCCCGTGATTGAAGTGCACGCGTTTGATCGCTATTTTGATTTAGCCGTCCTTAAAATCGACCCAAAAACTAGATCACTAGAGGCTCTAAAGTTAGCCGATTCTTCTGCGCTGCAACAAGGGGATCTCATCGTGGGGTTCGGAGCGCCTCAGGGTCTCAGTTTCAGCGTAGTCGCCGGTGTGCTTTCTGCGATTCGGGAATTGGATCCTGGTTTTATCGGAGAAGGTGAAACTCCGAGTTACCCCATGTTGCAATTGGCGATGCCTATTGAGCAGGGAAATAGTGGAGGGCCAGTGTTGAATCTGGACGGAGAGGTGATTGGTGTGGTCACACTCCGCCATCGCGTCACCGAAAACCTCGGCTTTGCTGTTCAGAGCAATGATCTAAATGCTCTAGTCAAGAAACCAAACCCTATGCCCATGAGTCGTTGGAGAACCATTGGTGTCCTCGACGACCGGTTATGGACGACAGTAATGGGCGGTGATTGGACTCAACGGGGGGGAGTCATTACCGCTCGTAACCGAGGTGATGGATTTGGCGGGCGTGCTTTGTGCCTCTCTGGAAAAGAAGTGCCCAAGATTCCCTACGAGGCGGTCGTTAGGGTTCGACTCGCTGACGAATCCGGAGCAGCGGGAATCGCTTTCGCTGCTAACGGAGATGAGAAACACTACGGATTCTATCCTACCGGTGGAAAAATTCGCTTTACCCGTTTCGATGGTGCTGACGTCTATTCCTGGACTATTCTAGAACAATTTGAAACGGCGGCTTACCGGCGAGATGACTGGAATGAGCTTCGTGTGAGAGTCGAAGAGCGACTAATTACGGGTTGGATCAATGGGGAGAAGGTTCTTGAAATGGAGGAAGATGGATTGCGTGGTGGCCAGGTCGGGCTATGTAAGTTCAGAGACACGGTGGCAGAGTTTCGTGGTTTCGACATTGGCCGTGATCTCGGAAGAGCAGAGCTTCCCATCAAGGAGCGCGAGCGTCTCGAGAACATCATCACCAGCTATCTCGACGGCGCCAGTGCTGAGAAAACCGCGGATCAACTCAGGCGTGATGCGACTCACGGGCGGACGCTCCTCGATGAGAGAGCCGATGAGCTTCTTGCAATGGCAGCCGATTTACGAGAACTGAAGAACAAAGTCTACCGTGAGTCAGTGATAAACGACCTTAGCCATGTCCTAGGCCAACCCGAAAGAGAGATTGATTTGTTTGAGGTGGGACTGCAGATCTCGAGGATTGACGACCCCGAAATCGATCTGGATTATTACCGGGCCAGCTTTGCCGGCTTGGTGGAGGATGGCGCTGATTATCTTGATGAGCATGCCCCGGGCGGGAATACGCGCGAGAAAGCTGAAGCTTTGCGCGACTTTCTGTTTAAAGAAAACGGATTCCATGGTAGTCGCGCTGAATATTATCATCATTCAAACAGCTACGTTAATCATGTCCTCGATGATCGGGAGGGGTTGCCGATTACCCTCAGTGCTCTGTTCGTCGAGATCGCTCGAAGGCTCGATATTGAGGGAGTCTTCGGAGCTCCGCTTCCGGGGAAATTTATGGTTGGTCTGGAGTATAATAATGGGGACGAAAAGAAGACCGCCTTTATTGATGTCTTTGAGAATGGCAAACTTCTAAGCCGATCGAAGGCAGCGCGCGAAGTTTGGACGACGACGGGTGCACCTCCGGCCAAAGCGGGATTCCAGCCAGCAACGGCTCAGGAAATCGCTGTGCGCATGCTGCGGAATCTCGTTGGTTTAGAAATTAACCAACGGAAAACTCCGCAGGCTGCCATAAATTATCTTGAGATGCTGTTGGCGATCCAGCCGGATGCAGCGCAGGAGAGATTCCAGCGCGCATTGCTCAGGCTCCAGGGAGAGGACGCGATTGGAGCGGGCCAGGACATAGACTGGCTACTTGAGAATCGGCCTCCCGGACTTGATTACGGCAGATTAGAAGCCTTTCGCGAGACACTGAGTGGTAGCGAGTAATTTGTGATGGGGCAGCAGCTATTGTCTTTGAAAAAGTTTCAGGCGATCTTTTGTTCATCTGTCGCACTACGATCCTGCTAAACTCAGCTTTGCATTCAATAAAGCATGACTTATTGGCTGGGACTGGGTTCCCCGTGTGAGGACAAAAAAGCCACGCCCCTTCGGGAACGTGGCTTTTTTGGAAATAATTGTTCAACTATTGAAGTATCAATCTTCCACTTCTTCGGTCGCGGGAACATAGGCGTCGACCCACTCAATCAGAGCCATTGGTGCGGAGTCGGAGCGACGTTGACCGAGCTTTATGATACGGGTGTAACCTCCTTGGCGATCAGCGCTGGCTGGAGCGATCTCCTCAAACAGCACCTTAGCGCTGCGCTGCGCCAGTTGGTTGCTGCCAAGTAGCGAGATGGCTCGACGACGGCTGTGAAGCGTATTAGCCTTGCCGAGGGTTAAGAGCTTATCAGCAAAGGATCGAAGGGCCTTAGCCTTAGCCAAGGTAGTCTTGATCTGCTTGTGCTCTATGAGGCTGGCGGCAAGGTTGCGCATGAGAGCCTCGCGGTGGGCTTTGTCGCGCTGAAGTTTTACGGTCTTGCTTCGGTGTCTCATCGGTAAAGATGTGTTGTGACTGGGGGACCCAGGTCTTCACCCGGACCCCCTGTGACATTCGGGTGGATTAGTCGTTGATATTCTGGGCGATAAGGGCTGCAAGACCCGGTCCTTCTGCTGAGCGGTCGCCGCCGAGCAGAGTGGCGGTGAAGGGTTGCTCGAGGAGGGAAGGATCGATCTGCATACCAAGAGAGAGGCCAAGTTCGTGGAGCTTGTCCTTGATCTCGTTGAGAGACTTCTTTCCAAAGTTACGATACTTAAGCATCTCGGCTTCGGACTTCATTGCGAGTTGTCCGACCGTGGTGATATTTGCATTGTTGAGGCAGTTCGCAGCACGCACTGAGAGCTCGATTTCATTAACGCTCATGTTGAGCAGTTTCTTAAGCTCAGCGTTTTCTTCGCTCTGAGTCTCCGGGCGGTCTTCGATATTAATAGCGTCATCGTCGTAGTTGACGAATACGTCGAGGTGATGGCGAAGAATAGCAGAAGCTTGTAGAAGAGCGTCGTGAGGCTCAAGACGACCGTCGGTCCAAAGTTCGAGGTTGAGCTTGTCGTAGTCAGTACGTTGACCGACCCGAGTGTTGTCAACGGCGTATTTCACACGTCGAACTGGTGAAAAAATCGAATCGATTGGAATCACGCCGATAGGCATGTCCGGGTGCTTGTTATCTTCAGATGTGTTGAACCCACGCCCGACACGCACTTCCATCTCCAGAGAGAACTTCGTATTCCGGTCAAGTGTACAAATATGCTGGTCTGGGTTCACAATTTCGTACTGGGAAATTTCCTGAATGTCTTTAGCCGTGACCTCACCCGCCTTATCGACGGTAAGAGAGAGTGTTGCGGGATCTTTGTCTTCGAAGTGCTTGAAGCGAATCTGCTTGAGATTCAAAACGATATCGGTGACGTCCTCGACAACGCCGGGGAGGCTTGCGAATTCATGCTGTGCGCCAGCGATTCGAACAGAGGTGATAGATGCACCCTCGAGTGAAGAAAGGAGCACGCGGCGAAGGCTGTTACCGATGGTGTGACCGAAACCTGCCTCAAAAGGTTCTGCCGTGAATTTGGCGTAGGTCTCGGTTGCGGTTTCTTCGTCTTTGATTAGACGATCTGGGATCTCAAACGGAGCTAGTGATTTTGACATGTAGATATTGGGTAGCCGGGTTTCCCTCATGGGAGCGTGACCCTTGTGACAGGGAACATGAGGACCAACGGCAGGTGAATAAACGCTCGGGCGGGAATATCGTCGGTATTCGGTTGATGTAAAGTGCGAAGTTGCCGGATCGTTCGGTAGCTTAGGAAGGCTTAGAGGGGCCCCTAGGGGACTGCGGTCGAATTTTTCACCAGAGGGACGATCTTTCGTTCGACATTTATCGGGTCGTTTCTGTGAAACTCCGTCGATTTCCCGAAAGATCGGCGTGTGTTGTTTTCGCGGCTTTTGGGTAAAAGGTTTTGTGGAAGCGCATCGGATGGCGCTCCAGGCGGTCTGAGCTTAAAAAAGTGGCCAATCGGGTCAGATAAAATCGAAACTGGGCCGCTGAGATTATCGTTTTTTTTGGGAAGGCTCGCGAAATGTGCCACTGACTTCAAATGATTAAGATCGTCCGGCCATCACAAGAAAAAACCAGCGAACGCGTTACAATGGTTAAACTCGGAACAGGGCCCCGAGTTTTTTGCCGAGAATTACCCCGGCCCCGACGATTGTGATCCCGAGAAAAGTCATCGCCCACACGCCGAGTGCGGAAGCGAGATGAGGGCCATTGCCAAGAGAAGTGACGAGCGCATAGATCGCTTTGGTGATCGGGAAATACTGCGATTGCTCTGCTAGAATCAGAGAATCAGAGACCTCTAGCATCGCGAACGAGAAGGCCAGAAGGCCTCCAGCAATAAGATTGGCTGCAATGAGAGGTAAAGTCACCTTTGCAAGAGTCTTCAGAGGCGGACACCCCAAGTTCTGTCCCGCTTCTTCCAGAGTCACGCTTGTCTGTTGGAATCCAGCAGCGGCAGAACGAACCACGTAGGGCAGACGCCGCACGGCGTAGGCTATGACCAAGATCAAGATAGGATTTTCGCCAAGGATTAAGAAATGGAAAGGTTGGCCCTCGCGGGTCATTGATAGGTAGCCAAAGGCGAGGACGAGACCTGGCACCGCCAGTGGAAGCATTGATACGGCATCAAGGAACTGTCGGCCGGGGAGTTTGGTGCGCACCACAACGTAGGCAATAGCGATACCGAGGATGACATTAACTGCCGTTGCGAGGGAGGCGTATTTCAGGGAGTTACCGATGGAGCTAAGGGTCAAGGGATGCCCCAATGCGTCAAAATAGTGCTGATTGGTCCAGTTTTGGGGGAGGAGTGTGCCGTACCATTGTTCTGATACGGAAAGGAGGATCACGCCAAGATGAGGCAAGACAGCAAACCCGGTCACGAGAACAAAAGATCCGATGCAGAGTAGGTTAGCGAGAGGGGAAGCAGTTTTGAGGGTTCGGCCCGTAGCGGCTCGACCGGTGCTGGCTCCGACGGAGCCTCCGAAAAGCCATTTGCCGAGCAAGTAAAAGAAAACCGTAGCGGCTAGCATGATGACGACCAAAGCGTAGGGGAAAGGGTTCCCACTCAAATCCTTAATCCCGTCAAAGATCTGAACCGAAGTCACGCGACTGAAGTCGAAGATGAGCGGAACTCCCAGCTCGGTGAAGGACCAGATGAAAATGATGGTGGCTCCAGCAAAGACGCCGGGCATGATCATCGGCAGAGTGACGCGAAAGAGGCGTCGAATTCCGTGGCATCCAAGGTTTTCAGCGGCTTCCTCCGTGGCCGGATCAACATTCGCTAGAGCTGCTGAAACGTTCAGGTAGGCAATTGGGTAGAGGTGAAGCGCGTTCATCAGCACGACGCCGAAGAGTTGACCCTCGCCAAGCCAGTCATAGGGCGCTTTAGCGTCCATGAGGCCAAGCTCGATGAGGAAGGTGTTAAACACTCCGGATTGTCCTAGGAATTGGCGCACGCCAAGAGCCCCAACGAAGGGAGGAAGGATCAGTGGCACTAGAATGAGTGAGTTCAGAAGCTCTTTGCCCCTAAAATCCCAGTAATTCGCCATTAAAGCCAATGGGAGCGCGATGAAAAGACACAGCAATGTCGTGAATAATCCCATGTAAAAACTATTAATAAGTCCCTCAACGTAAATGGGATTCTTAAATAGCTCATTTATATATGAAAGGGTTAGCGAGCCTTCGGGAGTGACGAATGCCTCCTTCACCGTGTGCCAGATTGGATAGGCAAAAAACAGGGTGAAAAACAGCACTGTGATACCGTAAACCGAGATTGCTAAGGTGCGGTTCATTTCGTAGATCGCCGATTCAGCCGTCAGTGGCCGGCTGATATGGTCTCATATTGATTGCGAAAAGAGTTGGAAAGCCTCCGTGCAAGCGCTACCTCCGCTACCTTGTTGCGGGTCTTTAGGACCGGTGCGATTTCGTTCACGACCCTGTTGTAGCTGATTGCTTCTATATTTTCGAAGGCGGCCAGTCCATCGGTAGGCAGGTTATCATTGATCAAATGGTTCCATGCCTCCTGCAGTTCATCGTGAGGATCTATACAGGCGCATTTGATGACAAAGCGGAGCGAGGCGAAGAGGTGCCCGGTCCAATCGCTACGATAGCTGAATCCTTCGGCCAGTTCGAAAAGATTGACGTCCGGATCGGCCATGTGAGCGCGATTTTCTGCGGTATAAAAGTCTTTTCTGATCGGCGGTCGCCTAAGGGCAAAGCGCCTTGGCCCTCCGGGTGCACCAGGTCGGAAATTCCAGACCTTTTGGCCTTCAAGAGATAGTAGAAACTCCACAAAACGATGAGCTAGTTCGGGATTTGGAGCCCCGCGCATCATTCCGATAGGGTCAGCGCTGATTGAGCTACCTGCTCGGGGCATCACAAAGTGAACGTGGGACTCTCCCATATCATTGAGGTAGATCTCATTAAAAGTGCGTCCATAAAAATCGATACACATGCCTGCGGCCGCATCACCCTGAGCGACGTCTCGCGGCACTTTGGCGGCTGAGTCCGTGAAATAGCGGCTGTTGGCGCTGATCTTAAGAATAAGCTGCATGGAATCATTCCATCCCTTTCGAACTGCTTCCTGCTCGGTGAGGCCTTTTTCATTAATGAGGCGTTGAATCCGCTCCTGGATTAGCATCTCGAAAGCCTTGGTTGTCGATCCGGATTTAGTGGGATCGGCAAGGGCGATTTGTCCTTGAAGTCGGGGGTCGGCGAGAGCTTCCCACTTTCGAGGGCCACCGGGCATCCCAAGGCGTTCGACCACGTCCTTATTGTAGCAGATACCAAATGCTGAAAGAACAGTGCCAACCCAGCGGTAGGCATCATCTCGAAAAGGCTCCCCTGAAACTTCAGCTGGGATCGCCTCAGTACTGAACCATTCCGGCTTTTCTTTAGCGAGAGCAGCCGGCCCGAATTTGCCGGAGGTGTCAAGGTTAACTAAGTTGCCTAGAAAGGCCTGCTTACCGAAGTCATAAGCTCCTCCTCCGAAGAATAGATCGATTCCAACGCCAATATCAGACTGAAGAAAGAGGGCCCTCGCGGCTAGGCTAATTTGTTCGCTATCATCAACATCCAAGAGATGAAGGTTCGAGAGCAACCCCCGCTGAATCGCCTTTTCAACTTCGGCGTCGAGCTTGCCATCGGTCCACCCATTGCGTGCCGCAGAAGAAAATGGAAGCCCAGTTTTTTTCTTCCAATGTTGTTCAAAGCGGGATGCGTATTCGGACTGAAGAAACTTGGCAATTTCTGAAGTCCCCCCCGGCTGGCGCCAGTCGATGAAGGCCGTCCGTTCGTGTTTTTCCTTCATGTGGGTAGAGAAGGCACGGGCAAACTCAGATTGAATTGACTCGTTATGAGGTGTGATGATCACAAGGCGTTCCACGCTCTTACCCAAATTGAGCCCGCCTTGCTCGGAATCAGGTCGAAGAGCAAATGGTGCTATGAGCACTGCCGCCAAAAGAATACCAACAATGGAAAGACGAAGTAACACAACTTAGCGAGGGGGAAGAAGGACGACGTCCTCGGGTTTGGCAGTGGCGTAAAGCATTTCACCCGCGCCACGAATGATCCGTCGGGGATTCAGTTCCGAAAGGTGAATAGTCTCGGCGTGGCCGTCGACCCGCATGGCGTAATGAGCAACTTCACCGAGATAGGTGGACTCTATTAGTTTGCCGGCGATGGCATTCTGGGTGGCGGGCCTGGAATCGATGGAAAGACACTCGGGGCGAATAGAAACTGCAACTGCTTCGTCGGGGTCTGGAAACCATGTCGAATCTGAGGGTCGGCCAGCGAGCTCCCCGAGAGGAGTTTGCACATAAATGTTGCCGTCAGAATGGCAGACGACTTTGCCGTCTACGAGGTTGGTTTCGCCAATGAAGCTAGCTACGAGTGCGGTGTGGGGTTTTCGGTAGACTTCTTCCGGAGTTCCTACCTGCGCAATGTTTCCACTGTCGAGAACGGCGAGGCGGTCCGCGATCGATAGGGCCTCTTTTTGGTCATGGGTCACGTAGATTGCGGTGAGACCGAATTCTTTGCAGATACGGCGAATTTCAGTACGCATTTCGATGCGTAGCTTGGCGTCGAGATTGGAAAGTGGTTCGTCAAGCATGAGGCAACGTGGGCGGACTACAAGAGCTCTGGCCAAGGCAACACGTTGCTGCTGGCCGCCGGAGAGTTGATTAATCTTGCGGTTACCGAGACCATCCATCTTGACCATCGAGAGGGCCTCTTCAACCCGCTCCCTGATCTCCGTTTTCTTAACGCGACGTTCTTCGAGGCCAAAGGCGACGTTCTTGTGTACGTTGAGGTGAGGCCAAAGTGCGTAGCTCTGAAACATCATGGCCGTTTCACGCTTGTGCGGGGGCACTTGGCTAACATCATCTCCATCAAAAAGGATTGTCCCTTCTTCCGGTAGGTGAAATCCGGCGATTGATCGAAGTAGTGTTGTCTTGCCGCAGCCACTTGGGCCAAGAAGAAAAAAGAGCTCGCCAGAAGCAATGTCGAGATCGAGCCGGTTCAGCGCTACTAGGTTGCCAAAGCGTTTTACGAGCCCGCGGATTTGAATGGATACCATTGGTAGAGAGGAGTCTAGAGGGATCTAAGCAAATCGTGGCGTCGGAACAAGAAAATAGAAGCTAGGAAAATAAGGAGAGACGCTGCAGAAGATGGAGGTGTCGTGGCTCTTCTATATTAAGATTGCTGAGGAATGAAGCCCGCCCCTTTAATGAGATTATTCGGAAATTGATTTTGCGAGTTCTGCCGTTTTTTCTCGGAATCGATCAGAATGCAGGGAGTGGCCCATAAGTTCATAGGTAATAGGGATCTGGTCAGATTAAGTTGGCTTTCATGATTCGAGGGGAGGCAGAATCAATTCTCGCAGGGCCTTTTTTTGCTTTGGCATTCCCTCATGCATGGTAGGAAGCTGCCCCAGTTTAGTCCAATTCAATCAGGTGAAATCGCCCCTAATCACGTCTTTGCGCGCACACGGGTCGATGCTAGTCTCGCATCATGAAATTAGTTGCTGCGATCGTTCTTCTTTTTGCATCAGCAATAGCTCATGGCGAGAAACCCAACGTGATTGTCATCCTGACTGACGATCAGGGATGGGGCGACCTGAGTTTCTCCGGCAACGAAAATCTGTCGACACCGAACATCGACTCATTGGCGACGGATGGGGCTTTTTTTAACCGGTTCTACGTGAGTCCGGTTTGTTCACCAACGCGCGCGGAATTCCTCACGGGTCGTTACCATCAGCGTAGCGGAGTTTATTCCACTTCGGCCGGCGGTGAGCGAATGAACCTCGACGAAGTAACGATCGCAGATTCCTTCAAGGCGGCCGGATACAAAACAGCGGCCTTCGGGAAGTGGCATAATGGCATGCAGTATCCGTATCATCCCAACGGTCGCGGCTTCGATGAGTTCTACGGGTTCTGCTCAGGTCACTGGGGTAACTATTTTAGCCCCATGTTGGAGCATAATGGAGAGATTGTCACCGGGGAGGGATTTGTGGTGGACGACTTCACCAATAAGGCGATGGACTTCATCACCGAAAACAAGGACGAGCCGTTCTTTGTCTATCTTCCCTACAATACCCCTCATTCTCCGATGCAGGTGCCGGATCAGCACTGGGAACGGTTTGAAGATAAGGAATTAACAAGTCGTCATCGTGAGGCAGAGAAAGAAGACGAACTTCATCTTCGATGTGCTCTCGCCATGTGCGAGAATATCGATTGGAACGTTGGTCGACTACTTGGAAGGCTCGACGAACTGGGGATCGCTGAGAATACGATCGTGATCTACTTCTGTGACAACGGGCCCAATGGTTTTCGCTGGAACGGTGGAATGAAAGGGAAGAAGGGCTCCACCGATGAAGGTGGTGTTCGCAGTCCTTTGCTGATTCGTTGGCCAGCCGGCATCGAGTCAGCTACGGAAATTGAGACGCTTGGGGCGGCTATTGACCTTTTGCCTACCTTGACCGACTTGGCGGGTATAGACCATGTCGGCAATAAGCCGCTGGACGGTGTGAGCCTTGTTTCGGTTCTGACAGGAAAACGCGAGGGGTCTTCGGAGGTGATCAGAGAGCGAATGATCTTCAGCGGTTGGAAAGATAGGTTTTCAGTGAGGACAATGCGTTGGCGACTCAGCCACGATATGAAACTTTTCGATATGGGTAGTGACCCCGGGCAGCACACAGACGTGGCGCAGGATAACGGAGACGTTTACAACGGTCTCAAATCAAAGGTTCTCGCCTGGAAGGAAATGATGACTGCCGAACTGGGCGAAGATACACGCCCCTTTGTGATAGCCCACCCCGGGCATGCGTTCACCCAGTTGCCGGCGCGTGACGCGACTCCTTACGGTAACGTACTACGCTCAAACAAATTCCCCAATGATTCCTACTTCTCAAATTGGACTTCCACCAACGATAAAATTGTATGGACGGCCGAAGTTGCGGAGCCTGGTAAGTTTCAGGTCGAGTTGTTCTATACTTGCGACAGAACGAATATTGGATCGACGTTAGAGCTTAGCTTCAAAGGTAAGTCCATGAGTGGCAAAATAAAGAAGGGGACCTCAACAGAGCTCCTCGGAGCGGACGATGACCGTTCGCCCCGCGTTGAGAGTTACACGCAGGAGTGGCAGCGAATGACGCTTGGCGAAATGGAACTTGAGAAGGGACTCGGTGAACTTGTGCTTCGAGCCAGTGATATTCCCGGTGACGAGGTGATGAATTTCCGCCTGCTCCTTTTGAAGCGGTTGTAAGTAATAACTATAAACCAAACTTTTGGAGCATAAGAGCGTCGTGACCGTAGATGTCCTCATCGAAGCGGACTCGTCCGTCGACCATGATAGTCGAGGTCCAGTAGATGAGATAAACGGGCATGGTTCGGGTAAAGATTTCTTTTCGATTAGGTGAGTTAATGTCCTGCATGGCCGCCCTCACTGAATCGATATTCCAACCTCCGTTGCGTTTAAGTAGCAAATCGGCTAGTTCATCCGGTCGGGAAACCCTCACGCAGCCGTGGCTGAAATCACGATCAGCCCGAGTGAAAAGATCGTGGTCTGGGGTGTCGTGTAGGTAAACGGAGGAATCATTCGGAAAGATAAATTTTACAAGGCCTAGGGAATTATCAGGGCCAGCCGTCTGGCGAATGTAGAGGCTCCCGGTGGATGCCTTGTTCAGATTAGCACTGTTCACGGGAAGGGTCTGATTGGCAGCCGCTCCATAGAATGGGATGATCTCGTAATTGTGCTTGGTCATATAATCGATGGGATTATTGAGAGCGGCGGGCACGATTTCGGTCCTCGCGATTGAAGGGGGCACATTCCAGTAGGGACGGAAGAAGAGGTGTTCGATATCACCATGAAAGACTGGTGTCTGGTGCTTGCCCTTAACGCCGACAATTACGGGCATTACCGTGATCTGATTGCCTTTGTCAAACATGCGGAGCGCGCTCTCTGCAATATTGACCTCGAGGTGCTCGGACTTTTCGTAGGCACGGGGCATCCAGCGCAGGCGATCAATGTTTATGATCAATGAGTTGAGCCGGTCAGAGGTAGGAATGTTGAGTTCTGCGAGGGTGCGCCGGCCGAGGTAACCATCAGGCTCGATGCCATGACGAAACTGGAAAGATTTAATTGCATCAGCGGTTCGCTGGTCAATTTCCCTACGCCTGCTCTTGATGGAGTTCCCCCCTGGCAGGTCTCCCTCGGCTTGGAGGCGTGCACGAAGCAGTTTGAGTTCGGGATAGGGATCTCCCGGCCCCGATGCGACTGCTGTCACGGGTAGTTTACGCCAACCACCGAGGCGGGCAATTTCGCGGTAGCGGGCCAAGCTCTTCACCATCTCACCGTAGCGGGAGTCCTCGGGTGGAGCCTTGTCGAGAAGGACGGTGGAAAACTGACTAGGGTCGTTTTTTAACGCTTCATCAAGGAAAGCGTAGGCCGATACCCTTCGGCTAATAGCTTTCCACTTAGGGTGGAAATCCGTTGGGTCGGTGAATCCATAAGCTAGCGCTTGAATAGCGTAAAGTGCTAGTTGCGTCGTAGCGACATCAGTCGCAGCATTTTCGGCGGGGTCAGAACTGATTTGGCGCCAACGGGCGTCCCATTCATTGAAGTTAAACAGGCTCAAGGAAAGTCCGTGTTTATCTAAGTCCTGGAGGAACTGAGCCAAGCCCATAAGGCGTTCACCGTTCCAAACCGCTTGGAAATTGCGGGCGCCATACCAGTCGGAAAGGCTGGAATCAGCGGCGGAGGCGGTCGACTTGATGTATTGCTCTATGCCCTGAGCTGGAGTCTCTAATTGGCTTAGACTAAAGGTAAGGCAGGAGATGAGAGCCTGTATCTTGAGGAACGAGCGCATGAAAGGTAAAATTTCGTATTTATTAACTATCAGGCTGTTTTGAATAATTTCAATCTCGCAATGCAGCCATAGAGAGACTGTTTTTTCGGGGTGCAAAGATGGGTTAGCTTTTCCTGTCTTTTATTCCAAGCACTCGATATCGAACAGCGTTTTCGGTTTGTATCGGGCAAGGAGTAGCGGTCGTTCTAACCAGAGAGTTGTTTGACGATTGGAGCAGGCTTTTCAGGAATGGTTTCCCTGCCCTCCTACCGTTCCAAGCGAGTCACTTGGCCGAGTGAGACTGCCTTTGAAGGGTCCCGCCGCACCCGTCTCTACCTAAGAGGTCTCTCTACTGGGTGAAGGATAGGGGAATCTAGAAAACGATGGGTGCTCCCTGACTGGGGAAGGGTTCAAAATCGGAGGGAACTCCGGGAAAATTCTCTTCGCGGAATTTGTCCCAAGAGCGGCGCGTTTCTTCTGACATGATATTAGCCATCGCTTCCATGCAGTCGAAGCAGACCATGGCACTGTCAAGCATCCTATCTCCCTGACAGACGCCTGCGAAGGAGTAGTCACCATCTTTGACTGAGTCGAATTTTTTATCGCAGAGTGCGCATTCGTTGAATCCGCTGACCTCACGGAGATTTTCGGAATGAAACTTGGCAAGTGCGACTTTGGACTCTTCCGAAGCCTCGTCGAGCATGGCGTCTAGACAAGGCAGGCAGAGAGCATACTCGATGATACACTCGTCTTTGCTGAAGTTTTTCGAGATTCGATATCCTTCATCAAAATCCAATAATGACTCGCCGCAGCGTGTGCAACTTACGAAGGGGCGGTCTTCGTAAAACGAGTGAAGAATCTTGGGGATGATCTCTCCCTCTGAAGGCTCTTCTCGCGGTAAAGGGTTATCTTGGAATTCATCCCCATGAGGATGGTCTTCGGAATCAGAACTCATTGTGAAAGAATGGTCAAATATGGATTACGTTCTGGGAGAGGTCGAGTCCTCATTTTTCTGTCATTCGTATGATGGTTGATTCGCGACCGGTTTCATAATTGTCCTGAGAATTGAAGCCTACTGCCCTGAGGTTTCCGGGCTTTAGCGGAGAAAATAAGGTGTCTTGGATTAGCAAGTCCTTCCGAATATTCAGGTCGCTCGTGACTAGTCGCAATTCATTGCGCAGAAGCGGAGGGTGTGTGAAACTCGCGCTTGATGTCGTTCTTCAAATTGAGATGGGTCGTTACCTTCCTATTTTCCGTCACTGTGAGTGGCTGTCTTGAGCAAAACCGTGACAGACCGAGGCTGCGGTTACTTTGTGCGGCTGGTATGCGCGAGCCAGTATCGGAGCTAATTAACGAATTTGAGACAGAAACAGGCGTCGAGGTTGATGTCCAATTCGGCGGATCGGGGACCCTGTTGGCGATGATGGACCAGGTCGAGGCTGATCTTTATCTTGCCGCTGATGACGGCTACATTGAAGAAGCTTCTCGACGGGGTTTTGTGCTTTCGAGGCATCGGGTAGGTTTTCAGTCTCCAGTGCTGGCTTGGAATAGCGCAAAAAAGATTGACGTGACGAGCCTTGCTGATTGGGTTCGGAAGTCGGCCCGATCAGGAATGGCCCTCCCCGAAACATCAGCGATCGGTAAAATGACCGAAGAGGTGCTTGCGGTTGAGGGTGTTCGTGAAGAGATGCAACCTTGCGCGCACTTTGTGACGGTATATGAGTTGGCTAATGCAATTCAACTGGGTTCTGTCGACAGCGGTATTATCTGGGATAACGTTGCGGCTCAATATAAAGGAGTTTCCGTTCAGGAATTATCAGAGTTAAGCGGAGTGGTTTCAGCGGTTGAAGTAGCAGTGCTCCTATCCAGTTCCTTCCCTAATTCCGCGACTGATTTAGCGGAGTTTTTGTCTAACGACAAAATCGCTCGGGACTCCTTTGAAGCTCATGGCCTCTGGAGGGAGGAAAAACCATGAGAACCATCTTACCCTCCTCCCGCCGATTTCGTTGCGGCCTAATGGGGCTGGGATGGATCTTTCTCCTTCTCATTATAGGTCTCGTTACGGCTAATATCTACTACGTCGCTTCGGAAGTGCCTTGGGGGGATCGAGGCCTGGATCTCTTATCGCCCGAATTGGTTAGAGCCACCGCGTTGACGCTCGTGACCTCGACTGTTTCCGCGCTCCTGTCGACTCTAATCGCTGTGCCGACGTCTTACGGTCTCTCCAGATTTAGTGGACGAGTTTCGAGGCTGCTTGAAACTATTTTTGACATACCAATTTTGTTGCCGCCATTAGTTGTAGGATTCTGTCTTTTACTGCTTTTCAATCATCTTCCTTTTGCAGGGAAGTCAATTGATGCGTGGCTCGGAGTTCCTGTGACTTATTCGGTGGCCGCAATCATTCTGGCGCAGGTCACTATTTGCACTTCGTTAGCAATTCGTTCCATGAAAGCGTCATTCGCTGCACTCGATCCCCGAGCTGAGCAAGTGGCTCAGACGCTTGGGGCGAAGCCGGTTGAAGCCTTTTGGAAAGTTGCGCTTCCCTCAGTGAAGCAAGGAGTGTTCGGAGCTGCTTCGGTGTCTTGGGCTAGGGCAGTAGGGGAGTTCGGGCCGATCCTTGTTTTTGCGGGGGCGTTTCGAGGTAAAACAGAGGTTTTATCTACCTCGATCTATATCGAAATGGGAGCCGGCCAACTCGAAAATGCTGCCCTCGTTTCGCTACTTCAGATGACGCTCGCAATTTCTGTGTTGATTACGGTGAGCGTTTTGTCATCCGCAGGAAAGGATAGGTTTTAAGATGATTAAAGTGAGTGGTGTTTCTATTCATTCGGAGGTGTTTTCACTCGGTAATATCTCCTTTGAAGTTGGCGATTTCTGCTGTGCCGCCTTGACTGGTAAGTCTGGGGCAGGGAAAACGACATTATTGGAATCTCTATGCGGCCTTAGGAGGGTCTCAAAAGGATCGATTACTCTTGGAAACCGTGATGTCACTTTTTTGGCGCCCCGTGAGAGGAGGATAGGGTATGTGCCACAGGACGCGGCGCTTTTTCCAGCCTCGACAGTGAGAGCTCATCTCGAATTCGGTCCGAGGCTGCATGGATGGAATCGCCCGGAGATCGACCTAAGAGTTGAAGAATTGGCCGCGCTTTTACAACTCGAGAACCTGTTAGAACGATTGCCATTCGGCCTCAGTGGAGGAGAAAGAAAACGGGTGGCGATCGCGCGAGCTCTCGCCGGTAAGCCAGAGGTGCTTTTGCTTGATGAGCCCCTGACAGGGCTGGATCGTGATGCCCGTGAGGAGACCCTTGCCCGATTCACGCAAATGCAGGGTTCAGCACCCGTTACGACACTTTGGGTGACTCATCACTTAGAGGAACTAGGTGAGATTCCCGATGCGGTGTGGGAATTGGAAAAGGGTAAGCTGAGGCTGAGGAAGAGCTAGTCTCTTCTATCCTTGGCTACAGGGTATCCGGTGAGAGGTCCGGGACGCGACTTCAGCGAGGGCACAAGCCGGTCTCCAAATTCTTTGCTGTGTATGGAAAAGAGAGCGGGGTTTGGTTGAACAGATTCGTTGCTTGTTTAGAAGGCGCCTTCGCTTAGATTCCGCCCTCGCATGACAGGCAAAATCGAACTGAAATGGGGTGCTTTCATAGGTGGAGCTAACTTAGCATGGCTCTACGCTGCTTTTTATCTCGGGATGCGCGATAATGGCCTTGGTTTGATTCAGTTGAGCGCTTTGATTGGAGCAGTGATTTCCGTGATCGGATACTTCCTCGCCTTGAGGGCAGTTCATCGAGCTGCACCTGAAGCGACCTCTATTGAAAATATGCGTTCCGGTGTTGTAATCTGTGGGATCACTACTTCCATAGCAGTTCTAGCTCAGGTTGGTTACTTGCGACTTATCCATCCAGAATACACTAACTACATAGTAGATGAGATAGCCCGGCATTATGAGAGCTCAGGCCAGAGTAAAGAAGTCGTTGCTGAAATTGTTGAAGGGGCCCAAAAGACCTATGGATTTCACAGTTGCCTGCTGCAGGCAGGCTTAGGAGCGTTTTTGATGGGAATTATTTCAACCTTCCTTTTCGTTGCTCTTCGTATCCGAATTTGCCGATGAATTTGACTCGAAAACAGGTGTTAGCCACTGCGGCTTTCAAACGAATTATTCCTGCGTTAGGATTGCTAATATTAGTAAGCTCGGGCAAGGGCACGGCCCTGCGAAAACTCTTTATCAAGCGATGAGCGAATCGAAGAGACCCAACTTCAAAGTCTCGGGGATTCCTGCGCGGCTCGCTCCCGCTGCTGAGGTGACAGACGGCGAATACCGCACAGCTAGGTTACATCGAGCAGCGATTTTTACGATCACTGGGCTAGGCTTACTTTTAGGCTGGGTTGTTGATAACGCTAATTGGATCGTCGTTACGATTCCCATTCTGAACGAGCTTACCATACCAACCATTTTTGGTATCGTATTCTACCTGATAGCGCGATACCGGTTTCCCAAAGCTTCGCAATTGAAATCACCACGGCTCCGGCTGTATCCAGAATACAAAAGGTTCAAGTTGGCCAGCGATGCTTTTGCGAAGGATGCAAAGGCCAATTTGGAGAGAAGCTCAGAATGAAGACCGTTGCCCGATTCGCCACGCTGGCACAGGCTCAAGCAGCGAAGATGAATCTCGGTGCCGCCGGAATTGAGGCATTTATTCCGGATGAAATGAGCGCAGGGATCGTACCCATGTTCTTTGTGAATAAACCGGGGATTCGGCTTCAGGTTGTCAAAGAGGATGAAAAGAGGGCGAGGTCCATTCTCGAAGAAGGTCTAGAGTCAGATTTTACCGGCTGAGTGGGGGATGCGCTCGCCAAAGCGATCACATATTATCTAATGAAATCATTTGATGTAAGGCCAGTTATCACTTCACGATGTAACCGATGATCACCTTTTTTAGAGGATTCGCTGCTGGAAGTCTTTTTCTTGCCTGTTTTACGGGATCTTCGGTTGCGGATGAAGTCGAGCAAGCCCGTGCCGAATATCCGGGTAGATTTTCGAGGCCCCCTTCCCAGGGGAAGAACTATAACACTTGGATGGGTGCCAATGGCCCGGATGTGGGAAAGGCAAAAGTTGACCCGAAACGTCTGCCATCCCGGGTTGATAATTCAACTCGTGAGCAGTTCCCTCCAGTTTATAAACAGAGGTGGGGAACATGTGGCCAGTTCGCAGCGATAGGATCTATCTTTACCTATGAGATGAATGTTTTAAACGGGACGGCGGCAGACTCTGATGCAACTCGCTTTCCGGCTCACTTCTCATGGAATATGATGAACCGAGCAAAAAATGTGGGATCCGAGGCCTATCACGGATGGGAGGTCGCCAAGCGGGTTGGTATTCCCACTGCTAAAACTTACGGCGGAGTTCGCTTGGATCAGATCGGCGTCTGGCCAAACGGCTACCACATATGGCGCGAAGCTATGGAATACAGAGTATCGGGTTATCGTTACTCTCCTGCCAACACCGTAGACCAGTTAAATGAGGCGCGGGGATGGCTGTTTGATCGAAATCAACATAGGGTAGGAAAAGAAATAATTGGTGGAATTTTTGCGCTAGATGGGCGCATGGGGGAACTGAAAAAGGTCACTAAAACGATTCCGGAGGAGGAATATTCGGCCGGAGACGACGTTTGGATCCGTTGGGGCCCGAGTGGATATGGACATGGAATCACCTGCGTCGGATATGATGACCAGGTAGGTTATGACGTGAACGGTGATGGCAAGATTACCAATGACATTGACCTTAATGATGATGGAAAAGTCACTCTCGCTGACTGGGAGAGGGGTGCTTACATCGTTGTTAATTCATGGGGGAAGAATTGGTCGAAGGATGGAAAAATCTTTCTGCTCTACAGCGCGATGATTGATCCTACGTGGAAGCGCGGAAACTATTTTGGCCGCGCCGAAGTGACTCGTTACGTTCCACGCAGGACCCTAAGGTTAAAGTTGGCTTGTAGCGATCGGACCGATCTTCGAGTGAGTATCGGTATCGCCAAGGATAAAGATGCAAGCGTCCCTGAGCATGAATTTTCACCTGAAGCCTTCAATGGTTGGCCTCTCTTTCGCGCGGGAAACGCGGGGCATGTTCCTATCGCAGGTCCGGGGGACGAAATGCCAATCGAGGTCGGAATTGATCTTACCCCGCTTTTTGAGTATCTGGACGGAGTAAAAGATGGGGGCGCAAAGTTTTTTCTAAGTATGAGCGGAGCAGGTAGAAGTGAATTCGAGGGAGTCCTGTATGAGTGTGGTATCCGAAATTATGATTATGAGGGTGCCTTTCTCCATGAAACGAAAGTGAAAGTCGGAGAAGGAGATTTCAGCAAATCGCCTCTTCAAATTTATACCACCGTCGAAAGCCCTGGCCCTAGTTGATGCGAGGAGTTTCGGATAAAAACGTTCTCCTAGAAGTGTAGGGCTAAAATCTCGGGTCCTAATAAACCGTAGATTAGGTTTCTGAAACGACTTTTGATCGTTTATTCTCAGTAGGGGAGTTCGCGAATGTAGAGATTCTTGAAGAAGAGTTCGCTACCGTGATGCTGAAGTTCGATTTGGTCGGCACGAGGTAGTGGAGTGATACGGCTTTTATCCCAGTAATTTTCAAGGACGGTGCGGTCGGCAACAAGTTTGCCGTTAAGCCAGATCGAAACCTGCTCTCCAACCATTCTGATTAGAAAAGTATTCCACTCGCCTGGCTTCTTGTCCGCGTTAGTTAAGGGGCGATTGCTAGCGCGTCGGTTGTTCCAGAGTCCGCCGGATCCTAGGTTCCTGCCAGTTCGATAAGCAGTGACCCACCCTTCGGAATCTGCTGGAATCAACCCGTCCTTTGTGCGGGCATCCCAAGGGTCCCAGATCTGAATTTGCGGAGTTCCACGAAGGTAGATTCCACTGTCGGCTCCAGGTGGGATTTTCCAGTCGACATAAAACTCGAAATCGCCGTAGTCTTTGCTCGTGCAGAGGCTTTGCCCCTTGCCATCGTAAGTGAGAACCCCCTCAACGACGCTCCAGTGCTCGAGCATGACCTTGTCTGCGACTGCCTGCGCATCGGAAAGAGCTTTACCCTTCAGTGCGCGACGCTCATTTGCGTTTTTGTGAGCGAGGCCTTTCCATCCGTCGAGATCTTTCCCGTTGAAGAGAGCAGTAAAGCCTTTCGGAGGTGTATTGTCAGGATTGTTTTTAAGGATTGGAGCACTGGGTGCGAAGTCGGCGATACGGATATCTTTGAACTCGACATGATCGTTGTGGCCACAAAATTGAATGTGCCCAGTGCGGCTCGCTAGTCCTGGATGACTGCGTCCATCGACGGGGGTTAATTTATCGAGATAGGTATCTAGGATGACGGCTCCGTTGAGCACCACTTTGACGTGATCTTCGATGCAGATCACGGTCTGATCATTCCATTCACCAACTGGATTCAAATAACCTGTCTTGGCAGGAAATACGCCATAAATGGAGCCGTGCACCTGCCAGGGCTTCAGCCAACTGATCTTCTTTCCATCCCTTGTCTCTAATTGATAGCGCTGGCCACTATCGTCGAGGATCTGGAGTTCCATGCCCGCGTAGGCTGCGTTCTTTCCTGACGGAACACGAATTCCAAGACCGTTGTTGCCGCTTTCGGTGAGCTTGAACTGGAACTGGAATGCGAAGTCTGAATACTGTTTCTGGGTCTCAAGAATCTTCGCGCCTTTCTGGCAGATAAGGACTCCGTCTTCAACGATATATTTCTCAGTGTCTCCCTGCCATCCATCCAAATCTTTACCGTTGAAAAGAGCCTTCCAATTCTTCACTGACTCCAATCTCGAAAGGGTGGCTGCTCCGGCCTGTATGTTGCCATCGGGTTTCGCCTTCGTGTCCTGAGCCGAAAGAGGATGGGCCAGTAAGAAAGAAATCGTTGTCCCGACGAGAGCGAGCTGGAAATTCATGGAGGTATTGAAGCTAAAGTTAGAGATAAAAACAATCACGTGGTCGCGGTTTCGAGCAGCTCTCTGTTTGGACTAGTGAAGCGGTGTCATGAGCTCTCCCATGTTCCCATTGCTGCAATGAATGTGCGCTTCGCAGTTTTCTGAAATTGAGCCAGAGGCAATAGGAAAGAGGGCGTCATCATCATCGACAGAAGCGAGCCGGTTGATAGCGATGATAGCGGTATTCACATCGCTGGCGGAGACCGTTTCGAGGCGACCTGGCGAATCAGCCCTTCGCCCTGTATATGAGGAGATCTCTTAGGGGTTGGGCCAAGAACGTTAGCCTGGTGGCCATTTCATCTGGCGTCCTGAAAGAAGGTGTAGGTGCAGGTGGGGAACGGCTTCGCCTCCGAGTTTGCCGTTGTTAATCACAAGGCGGAAACCCTCTTCGGTGGAGTTGATGCCAAGTTCATCGGCTACCCTTTGAGCAGTGAGTAGCAAATGCCCGAGGAGTGCCTCGTCTTCCGCATTCGCTTCACCGACGCGGGGAATTGGCTTTTTGGGAATGACGAGAATATGAGTGGGCGCCTGGGGTGAAATGTCTTGGAATGCTAACACTCTTTCGTCTTCGAAAATTATCTCGGCAGGGATCTCTCGTGCAATGATTTTTTCAAAGAGTGTCATCAAAAAAAAATGGGTCGGGCGCTCTTAGGAGGCGACCATGAAGGTCATATCAGGGCTCACGGCAGATGCCTGAGATTTCGCTTGATCAAGGAAGTCGGTTATTTCTTCATGAAGCGAATCGCATCGCTTGGACCACTTCTTTGTCGCGACGAGTCGTTTCACGCAGGGTTTGATTCCGTGGCATTCAACATGGTGAACGCCGCCGTGTGTCACAGACACTAGCTGCTCTTGGAGCAGTTGGAAAAAGACAAGTTCGTAACCGGTGCCGGCACGACGGGCTAATTCGTTGAGTGAGATGCGAACCGGCGGTGGCGTTTTGTCTAAATTTTCGGCGACATCACTGAGCCCAAATTGAGAAAGGGTTTTTTCAATTCGCTCAAAAAATTCTTCGGAATCGATGACTGTTCCCTTGTAGTGATTCGAGAGGAAGCGCTCGACTCCGCGGGAGATGTCCTCGGCTAGCCACTCCGGCACATTTGTACCTTGAGTGGCGTTGGTGAGGGTTTTTGTGATCCAGTCTTTCTGGCATAGGGCAAGGCTGGCATTACCGATACGGATAAACGGCAGCGCTTGGGGGAGTGCGATCATAGGATGCTTTATTTATAAGGGAACGATGTGCGGTTTCGGTTAAATCTGTTTGGTTGTCGGCAATGAACTCAATTCTTTTGCCCGGCCTCAAACAAGTCGGGCTGCAGGACGTTTTCGAGAGGGGAGTTTTCAAGCGATTCAATCACTTCACTGAATTCACCCACGTCTTGAAATTGCCTGTAGACTGAGGCGTAACGAACAAAGGCGACAGGATCAATTCCTTGGAGCCGAGACATCACCTTTGGTCCGATCATGCGGCTGGGTAATTCCTTATAGTTGTCAGACGCAAGTTCGTTTACGATCTCGTCGACGGCGGTTTCAAGCATATCCAATGAAACGGGACGCTTTTCGCAGGCCTTAATCAGCCCACTTAGCAGTTTCTCACGCTTAAATGGTTCTCGAGTTCCATCGCGTTTTACAACAAGAATGTCGCGCCTTTCGATCTGTTCGTAGGTCGTAAAACGATGTCCACACTCGAGGCATTCCCGGCGCCGACGGATGGAAAACCCATCCTTCGACAGGCGGGAATCTATGACCTTGTCTTCAAGGCTATCACATTTCACACAGCGCATGAGTCTTATGGGCCGCTCGAGCGGCGAGGGCTGACATTGGCAACAAGATATAGTGGTGTCAATTCGAAAAAACCACAAGATGTTGTTTTTTTTGCTAATAATCGGCTGTCATCCACAAGATGTTGGGGTGGGTAATTAGGGATGCCGGAATATTCGACTTTGCGAGATTTTTTAAGTTTCGCGCCCAGAGCGTTCGACCATGAAGGCTCCGCTCAACCAAACAGGGGGTGCCGGAGGCTTGAACCTTTTAGCTGAATGAGCGTTTTGATTCCTCTCGTCACTTTCTCACAAGCGGTTGTTACGAATCAGTTGTATTTTCAGCCCGGAAGGCATGGTGGTTGAATTTGGCCGCTCGAAAAGACCGAGCCGCGATGAATGCGGAGAGAAGGACGACGCACGCACTTGAAAAGAACGCTGCTCCGGGTGCAGAAAACGGGGCGTGGTCGCTGATGAAGTAGCCGAATATCCCTGCAGCGATGGGCGGACCAAGAAAGCCCGCAGCGCTTTGTAGACTAGTAAGTGACCCTTGCAAGCCGCCTTGTTCGTCTGCGCCGACGGTGATGGAGACCATTCCCTGAATAGCCGGCACCGACACTCCAGCAAGAGAACCGAAGACAATCACAAGGTAGACCATCCATGCCTCGGTCGCGAGCCCGTATCCAACCATCGCGAAAGCCATTACCAGCAGTCCTCCGACAGCGGCATTTCGTTCGCCAACTTTAGGAATAATGATGCGGGAGAGGCCTCCCTGAACAATCGCTCCTGTAAGCCCTACGAGAGCGAGCGAGAATCCTGTCTCTTTTGATGTCCAATTGTAGCGAAATGAGGTGTAAAGAACCCAGATGGCAGGATAAATCTGCTGGGCGAAACTGCTAAGAAAGTAGCTGAGCGAAAGGCCGCGAACGAGTGGGTGTTTTCGTAGTTCGAGGAGAGCTCCAAATGGGTTGGATCTCTTCCAACTGAACGCGCGATGATTCTCCGCTTTGAGTGATTCTGGCAGAATAAAAAGTCCGTAGAGCCAATTGATCAACGTGAGGATACCGGCGGCATAAAATGGGAAGCGGAGATTGTAATCGCCGAGCCAGCCTCCGAGCCCGGGCCCAAAAATGAAGCCAAGCCCGAAAGCGGCTCCGATGATTCCAAAGTTAGCGGCCCGTTTCTGTTTTGGGCTGATGTCCGCTATATAGGCGAACGCTGCAGCGTAGTTGGCCCCAGCAATGCCTGAGATAATACGTGCCACAAAGAACCACGCCAGAGTGGGTGCCCAAGCCATCAGGAAATAGTCGATGCTAGAGCCAAAAAGTGAAATAAGGATGACGGGACGCCGTCCGAATCGGTCAGATAAACTCCCAACGATGGGAGCGAAAACAAACTGCATCAGAGAGTAAACACCGGAAAGGGCACCGAAAACGTAGGCGGCTGAGGCGATTCCGCCCTGGGTTAGTTCATCAATCAGACGGGGGAGAATGGGGATAATCAAACCGATCCCCAATACATCAAGAAAGAGAGTGACAAAGATAAAAATAAGAGCCGGTTTCGGGCGAGTCATACACCGCGATGGGCAAGATTTTAGTGGTGTCAGAGTTGTTTCCCCGACCGGATGAGAAGATGTCGAATATTCAGGTGGAAACTAGTTTGAGTCTTTACTGAGCGGATGCAGTCGATTAGTCAGCGGAAAGTAGGCCGGCTCCCTCGTAATACCTGCCTGCCAAACCCCATGGATCATTTCGAGTGCTTTCATGGCCCGTTCGCCAGAGCTTTCCGGTTCACGGTCTTCTTCAATTGCCTGAAGAAAATCTTTCACAACCCGGCGGTTCGCTGAGTGCATTCCGGTGAGTTTTTCGAACATGGGATGATATTCTCCGTCGACTTCGGGCCACTGTTTCCAGGTTTCGAATCGATCAGTCGAAGCGGCGTCACCGCGTTCTTGTAGCGAGAAGTTAGCAGGGTGGCTGGCAAAGAGGCGCATGGTAGATTTTGCGCCAATAAACTCAATACCCCAAGGTCCCGCGACATCACGGTAACGTTTGTCTGAGATGAAGGTCACATTAACTCCGGAATCCATTACAAATTCAGCCCGAATTGAGTCACCCAGAAGATGACCCAGGTTCTCTTTCTTGGATTCGTGTGCGTCTTCGGCAAGGGCAGGTTTGCCTTCCTTCGTGATTCGTGCCGTGCAGTATTGGACGTCACCTCCAAACAAGCGAACGAGGTCAAACAAGTGAGTGCCCAGCACTAACATATCTTCACCTCCGACCCGGTCATCCATCTTCCCGTAAACTCGCATTTCGAGAAGTTGGCCAATCAAGTCCGATTGTTCAGCTTGAAAACGCTTCACGTAGGGGTCGCAACGCATCTGGTGAGCGACCGCAATCTTGAGATTATTTTCGCTGCTGAGCTTTAGAAGTTCGTCGGCCTCTTTGAGAGTCCTAGTGAAAGGCTTTTCACAATAGACATGAGCGCCGGCAATCAAGGCAGCTTCTACCATACCAAAATGCTGATCTGTCCACCGAGGGGCGACGGCTACGACGTCAGGCTGTTCATGTTGGAAGAGATCCTGATAGCCCTTGTAGGCCTTGGGTGCACCAGTCTTAGTCTGAGCCCTTTCGAGACCCTTTTCATTTTCATCGGAAATAGCGATCAGGCGAACGCCGTCGAGCCGATTGAAAACGACGTCGAGTCCATGACCAAAGCCTCCAGCATTGGTGTGTCCGACGACGGCGGCTTTCAAGCCTTTCAATTCGACGATTTCGGGCTCTTCTTCGTTGTGAGGTAGTTCAGTTTCTTCAGCTGGAGTTTTCTTCTCTGCCAAGTTGTCGAAAGTATCCGGTTTGGGATCATCGTCTTCCGGCTTCTCTGGGTCTGGCTCGGCAGCGGCTTTAGCTCCCGGAATCATGCCTGCGGCTGCCATTCCGGCACTGCCGTAGATCACAGTTCTCCTCGTCAAATCGTCTTCACCCATAAGTAGGATTGATATTAAACCGCTGAGTGCTTTCAGGCAATGCTCAAAAACCATGGCGCCGAAATCGCAGTGCTTTGAGGCGACGAGCTGGTTTTGGTGAATCGCTTTAGAGGCGTGATTTTACCGAATGCATGGATATGATTAAGTATCTCAATTTTATGGATTGGCGGTCTTGCGGATTGTATGAGCCGCGATCAAGGCTGTTTCAGACTTTCGTTTTTAGAAGGGAAGCCTGATTATTTTAAATGATGTATCTTCGTATAGGATTCGCTACTCTTTGCTTGAGTCTGACATCGCTATGTTTCGGTGAGGGGTTCTATACCCAAAAAGAGCCAACTCGTGATGGAATTGGAAAGGTCTACATGGGCCGTGAAATTTCCCAAGTGGTTAGTCAGCACGCGATCCGCTGGCTTGAGAGGCCGGATCGAGAGGAGGAAGAGAGGCCCTCGCTGGTCATGGAAAATCTTGAACTCGAAGCTGATGATGTCGTTGCCGATATCGGGGCGGGTTCAGGTTATTTCACATTCCTAATGGCCCCACTCGTTCCTAAAGGGAAAGTTCTTGCCGTCGACATTCAGCCGGAAATGCTAAAATTCATTGAAGGGAAAAAAAAGCTCAAGAGGCAGCCTAACGTCGATCCGATACTTGGCACGATAGAGGATGTGAATCTTCCCGAAAACAGCGTTGATCTTGCTATTCTCGTTGATGCGTATCACGAGTTCTCGCATCCGAGAGAAATGGGCGAATCTATTGTCGAGGGTCTGAAGCCCGGAGGGCGATTGGTGTTGTTGGAATATCGGGGGGAAGATCCTTCTGTTCCCATCAAACCCCTCCATAAAATGACGGTACAACAAGTCCGCCGTGAGATGGAAGCTATCGGCCTTGAATTCGTTGAAGTTCGTGATTTTCTTCCCATTCAGCATTTTCTTGTTTTCCGGAAACCCGTCCAACCCAATCTATGAAATTCTCCCTCTTCATTGGTATCCTTTTTTGGCAATTCGGATTCACTCTTGCCGAGGATAATTGGAATCAATTTCGAGGGCCCACAGGTCGTGGTCACACCGAAGCCAAAGGATTACCAACGAGTTGGGGAGAGAGTAATATCCGCTGGAAGTCTAGCCTCAGAGGTATCGGGCAATCCTCGCCCATCAATTGGGGCGACCGGTTGTTTCTGACTTCGGCTTCAGAGGATGGAGCAGAACGGTATGTTATGGCCTACAGCGCTTCGTCGGGAGAGTTGCTCTGGGAGCGAACTATTTCTTGTGACGCTCCAGAGGAGTTTCATCAGATGAATACACAGGCCACCCCAACATGCGCTACTGATGGCAATTCAGTTGTCGCCTTTTTCGGGCCCGGTGGATTGCATGCGTTCACCATGGATGGAGAAACGAAGTGGTCGATGAACCTAGGAGAGTTTCCAGGAACATGGGGGATAGCGGCCTCGCCTATTATTTTCGATGGGAAAGTAATCCAGAATTGCGATGCGACGGGTATTTCCCGACTCGTGGCAGTCGATCTCGAAACTGGTGACATCCTCTGGGATTCTCCTCGAGAAGATAAGCCAAAGGGTGGTTGGAGCACACCGATCTTAATCGAGCACGATGGGGAAAAGGAACTGATCCTTAACGGCGAATTTGGTGTTCGGGGTTACAGTCCCGATACTGGTGAAGAAATCTGGTTTTGTCAGGCCTTCAACGGGAGAGGGTCACCGGTCCCCGAATTTTTCGATGGCAAGTTGTATGTAGTTAATGGGAAACCCGGGGACACTTACTGCGTCAAACCTGGAGGGTCGGGCAACGTGACCGAAACGCACATGCTTTGGCATGCATCGAGAAAAGGCGGGCGCGACCTACCTTCACCTGCGGTAGTGAATGGGACGCTTTTCATTAGCAGCATGAGTGGAATTGCATCCTCCTATGATGTTGACAGTGGGGAGACTTATTACGTCGAGAGGCTGGGTGAGGGGATTGAGATAGCCGCGGCTCCTCTGGTGGCTGACGGCTTGATCTATTTGCAGACGGTTAAGGGTGGAGATGTAATTATCGTTCGTCCCGGCAAAAGGCTGAATATCCTAGGGGTAAACTCCCTCGGTGAAGAGGCTGCTGAGGAGATCTTTCGAGCTACAATAGCCCCTATCAATGGCAACCTGTTTATTCGTTCAGGTAAAACGCTCTACTGCGTCTCGAAGTGATAATTCGAGGCCAGGAAGAACAACGGGGCAAGGAGTGCCCTTGTCAAAGACAGCCGATTTATCAAAAATGGGTTAAAAAGTCGCCAACTTGAGGGAGTAAAAGCGCTGGACTTGCGAGGTGAATCTCCTTAACATCTCCAACCCTTCGGGGAATTTGTTATGATGATGAAAAACTTTCTCTTGCCCGTGTGTGTGACGACCTTCTTCGCTTTCAGCACTCTAGGGCAGAACGGTGGCGTTGCCATTCTTGATATCGATGCCGTGGCTCGCGAATTAGGAGTGGAAGAGAGGGTCCGCGTCGACTTGATCACGATGCAATCCGATTTGAATGCTGAGCTTCAGAAGACTCAATTGACCATGCAAAACCAGATGAATACGGTGGAGTCGGAATTAGGAGAGGATCCTACGGATACAGAGCGGCAAAAAGTCCTCCAGACCAATCAGCAATTGAACCTGGAATTTAATCGTCTCAAGAGTCAGGCACAGCAGAATCTAGCACAAGAACGGGTCCGTATGATTAATGAATTTCGGCTGCGCCTGGAACCCATTGCTATGATGGCCGCTAAGCAAAAGGGCCTCGAGATCGTTTTGATGAAGACAACGCCCCCTGTTTTTACCTATGCTAAGGAGGTCGATATTACTGCGGAAACGACTAAGTTGGCAGTTGAGGCGGGCATGAAAGTAGAAGTTCCGGCCACAAGCGAGACAAGTTCCGCCAAGGATAGCGGGTCGCAGAGCCCTCAAGTTGATGAGCCGTCGTCTGCGGAGTAAATCCCAGAAAACTCAAAGTAGTTTGTCACTTTCTCAATACCATTATGTCAACAAAAGTAGGTGTTATCGGTGCGGGCGGGATGGCCCAGTATCATATCGACGGATTTCGTAAAGCGGGTGCTGAAGTTACCGCGATGGCGGATGTTAACATGGAAGCGGCAAAGGCTTCCGCAGAGCAATACGGGATTCCCAATGTCTATGGAGATGTGGCAGAAATGCTGGCTTCTGAAATCGATGCAGTTTCGATTATTGTTCCGAACAAGTTTCATGCCCCGCTCGCGATTCAAGCTCTCAACGCTGGCAAGCACGTTTTCTGTGAAAAGCCTCCGGCGCTCAATGCTGCAGAGGTAGCAGAAATGATCGTTGCCCGTGATGCCGCCGGCAAGCAGCTCATGTTTAACTTTAACAACCGTGCACGTCCTGAGTCTCGTGAGATGATGAAGGCGATCAACGACGGTGTGGTCGGTCGAATCAACTCCGCCCAGGCCAAGTGGGCGCGTCGCACCGGTATTCCCGGCTTCGGCGGTTGGTTCACGACGAAAGCTCTTTCAGGTGGTGGCCCTGTGATTGACCTTCTTCACATGCTCGACCTGGCCATGTATTTCATGGGTAATCCCAAGCCGACTTATGTCATGGGCAGCACCTTCGATGATCACATTTCCGATAAGCAATTCAAGGGTCCCTGGGGCATTCCTGACAATGCTGACGGTGTCACTGACGTGGAG
The DNA here is from genome assembly GCA_002323995.1 of Akkermansiaceae bacterium UBA1506. Classification (GTDB taxonomy): domain Bacteria; phylum Verrucomicrobiota; class Verrucomicrobiia; order Verrucomicrobiales; family DEV007; genus Arctic95D-9. The sequence goes on from DCQY01000101.1 coordinate 57,216, forward strand.
TCCGCTGCCCACGGATTTGTGATGTTCGAAACGGGTCAGACGCTCAGTTTCCAGATGTCTTGGGCTGAAATGATCAAGCGCGAGGAGGTTTCCGTGGTTTTCCAGGGTGTGGAAGCAGGCGGTAAGGTCGAGCGCCTCTTCGGCGAAGATGGCCTCGACGAGACTGCCATTGATACTTGCGAACTCTATCTGCAGGAAAATGGTGAGTGCGTCGATAAGACGATCGAGGTCGAAGAATGTGAAGACATGGGCCGCATCAATTCCGCGGCGAACTTTATCGAAGCCGTCGAAGGCAGCGCGGCACCGCTCAATAATGCCGAGCAGGGGCTTGCCCTCATGCAGATTATTGATGCTGTTTACGAAGCTGCTGGATCCGGCAAGCCTGTTGCTATCTAACCGGAATCGAAGAATACCTCTCAATGAATCGAAAACTACGAATGGGAATGGTCGGCGGCGGCCGTGGCGCCTTTATCGGCCAGGTCCACCGCATGGCAGCCAACCTCGATGGCAAAATTGAACTTGTCGCCGGAGCTTTTTCCTCCGATCCTGAGAAGTCCAAGCTCTCGGGAGAAGACTTCTTCCTCGACCCGGATCGCGTCTACGGCAGCTACCAGGAAATGGCCGAGAAGGAAGCCCGGCGTGAAGACAAGGTCGACTTCGTTTCCATCGTGGTGCAGAACTTTCTTCACTTTGATGTCGCTAAGACCTTCATCGAAGCCGGTTTCAACGTGATCTGCGACAAGCCCATGACCCTGACCTACGAGCAGGCACTCGAGCTTCGCGAGATCGTGAACAACTCCGATCAGATTTTTGCCCTGACTCACAACTACACCGGTTACCCGATGGTGAAAGAGGCCAAGCGCATGGTAAAGGATGGCGAGCTCGGACGCATTCTTAAGATCGTCGCCGAATACCCTCAGGGCTATGCGGTTGGTGACGTCGAGGGCGAGGGCCAAGGCAAGATTAACAACTGGCGTTCGGATCCAAAGATTGCCGGTATATCTAACTGCATGGGCGATATCGGAACGCACGCCCACAACCTGATCCGTTACATCACCGGACTCGAGATCGAGGAAATCTGCTCGGACTTGACTGCTTTCATTCCTGGACGTGAGCTCGATGATGACGGGAACAACTTGGTCCGCTTCGAAGGCGGTGCCAAGGGCATCATTCACGCCTCGCAGATTTCTAATGGCGACGAGAATGCACTCAACATTCGAGTTTACGGCACCAAGGCCTCGCTCGAGTGGCATCAGGAAGATCCGAATGAGCTGATCGTGAAATACGCCAACGCACCGCGCAAGATCTACCGCCGCGGCAACGATTACATCTCCGAGAACGCTGCCGGTCACGGGTTTACCCGAACGCCGTTCGCGCATCCCGAAGGCTTTATCGAGGCTTTTGCCAACATTTACCTCGCAGTGGCCCAGGCGATGGCTGACAAGATCGACGGCAACCCCGCTCCCGAAGGTGGCTATGACTTCCCAGGAGTCGATGACGGTGTCGCCGGTCTAGCCTTCATTAAGGCGGCGGTGGAGAGCTCCGCTTCTGAAGAGAAGTGGTGCCGGTTTCCCGCAGTTTAAAGATAAGGTAGGGTGGAGGCCCCGCCATACCAACTGAACGATATTTGCATGTCGTTTTCAGTTGTGAAGCAGTTGAAGCCTAAGTCGCAGTTTTGACATAGCCTCTCAAGGGGCCCGTTTGACGCGAAAACAGGGCTATAACTTCTTCGCGAAGCCGCGCAGGCGCGCAAGCACCTCTTCTTTACCCAGCAGTTCGAGAACCGGGACGAGGTCGGCGCCACCCATGGCACCCATGACGGCAACGCGGCAGGGCATCATGAGTGCCCCTATCTTGGCGCCGATGGATTCAGCGGCCATTTCGATGGCCGTTTTGATCGCATCGGTATTCCAGTCAAAAACGGTATCCAGCCCCTTGATTAGGGTCTGAATCACTTCTGTCATCCCCTCGCGTCCGGCAACCTTTGCCACGGCGTCGTCGTCGTATTCAACGGTGTCGGAAAAGATGGTAGCGATGACACCCGGCACATCGCTGAGGATTTGGGACCGCTCACGGGCAAGCTCGAGAGCTGGGGGGATGCGGGCATCATTGACGGGGATGTCGCCATTCTGGAGGAACGGCGCTGATGCTTCGGAAAGTGCCTCCGGCGAGAGTTTCTTTAGATGCTCCGCGTTTACCCAAAGGCACTTGTCGTAGTCGAACTTGGAATTGGATTTGTTGATTCCATTAAGATCGAAGCGTTGCTGGAGTTCTTTGAAAGAGAAAATCTCTTGGTCGTCTTTGCCGGACCATCCCAACAGAGCCATGTAGTTGTTCACTGCGTCGGGGAGGAAGCCCTTCTCCTGGTATTCGTGAATGAGCGCACCTTGGTCGCGTTTGCTCATCTTGGAACCGTTCTGGTTCAGGTTGAGCGGGATGTGCGCAAAGGTCGGAGGCTCGATGCCGAACGCTTCAAAGAGCGCGAGGTGTTTTGGTGTGTTGGATAGGTGGTCCTCGCCACGAATCACGTGAGTGATGCCCATCTCGATGTCGTCGACGACATTCACGAAGTGGAAAATGTAACCACCGTTTGGTCGCTTAATGACGATGTCTGGATTGGTGGGGACTTCCTGTTTAGTCCCGGCATCGAAACGGGTGGAGCCCTGTTCTTTGAGATTAACGGAAACGGCTCCGCAGACCTGATCGTCCACGGTGATATCCTTGTCAGGCACCTTGAAACGAACCGCTCCTTCGTCCTCGTAGACGAGGCCGGCTTCTTCAAGCTTGGCGAGATAGCGGTCATAGATATCAACTCGCTTGCTCTGCCTGTAGGGGCCTCGATTACCACGACTTGAATTGCCGCCTAGCGCTGGACCCTCGTCCCAATCGAGGCCAAGCCATTTGAGGCCGTCGAGAATGACGTTCATCGAATCATCCGTGCTTCGTTCTGCGTCGGTGTCCTCAACGCGCAGAATAAATTGCCCACCATGACGCCTCGCAAAGAGCCAGTTATATAACGCGGTTCGGGCGCCGCCGATGTGGAGGAAGCCGGTAGGAGAGGGGGCAAAGCGAGTTCGAACACTCATCGCGAGGAAGGTGCAGCATTGTGCGCTAGGGTCAAGTTGGGATGGAAATTGTCAGGCCTTGAGCCTTCGGCTTGATTCCTTTTGCTTTTCTCTTGTTAAAGTTTTTTTACCGGGGCATTTTGTCATTTTATTTTGAACCCGTCCCAGCCTAGTAGCTGCTTTTGCCCGTCTTAAGCTCAAAGAGAACCGAGTTGGAACTACCTAAATGAGTCACGTCGATATTGAAGAAAATGTAGCTCTCAAAGTGATCATCGCCGGAGGTCGCAACTACGAACTCACCGACTTAGATTTTTCCCGCTTGGACGAACTGTCGATCAAAGAGGTTGTTAGTGGGGGGGCAAAGGGCGCTGATTCCGGTGGTGAATTTTGGGCCCAGAGTCGAAAAGTTCCCGTAAAAAAATTTCTAGCGGACTGGAAGCGCTTTGGACGGGCGGCCGGACCTAAACGAAACCAAGCGATGGCTGAATATGCTGATGCCGTGGTTCTTTTTCCAGGCGGTAAGGGGACCGCCTCGATGCGCAAGTTGGCTGAGAAAGAGGGGATTTTGATCTACGATTTTGCCTCTTGAACTGTGGAGTCAGGGCACTAGGGGGGCGCGGTGGTGCTGTTTTCGGATGTGGGAATTCTGCAATCAGCGAGCAGAAGATTAGACGGTGGTCGGGTTTTAGGGAGAGTATTGATTGACCTGACGGGCGGATGGGTGAATCGCTACACCTTATGACTCGAAACTTCCTTTCTCTAATCCTGGTCCTGTTCGGGTCAATTTCCTTCCTTTGGGCAGACGCTCCAAATATTATCCTCATACTGACCGATGATCAGGGCTGGAGTCAGCGTTCGGGGTTGATGGATCCAGAAAATCCCGAAACCGCTTCCAGATATCTTGAGACCCCGGCAATGGACCGAATCGGAGATGAAGGGATACGGTTTACGAGCGGTTATTCGCCCGCGCCGCTATGCACGCCGACGCGTAGGGCGATTTTGTGTGGAACTAGCGCGGCACGTTCCGGCTCTGAGTTTACAAGTGCCTGGGTTCCAGCGGAATATATGACTATTCCACGCGCTCTCAAAAAGGCGAACGAAGAGTACCGGTGCGCTCATTTTGGCAAATGGGGCGAGCAAATGATCTCATCTCCGGAGGAATGTGGCTACGATTTGAGCGACGGTCAAACCGGCAATAAGACCGGCGGGATGGAAAATAAGATGGAGCCGGCTCACATCGTCGCTGACCCGAAGCGCACTGCTACAGTAACGGATCGGACAATCAAATTCATGCGAGCCCAAACCAAAGCGGGCAATCCGTTCTATGCGCAGGTCAGTTACTACGCAGTGCATCTGCGGACAGAGTTGCAAGAGAAGACACTTGAGAAATACAAAGCTAAAGGCGCGCCCGATCGTGCTTATTCCCAAGGCTGGGCGGGAATGCTGGAGGAGCTGGATAACGGTATTGGCCGGATTCTCGATGAGGTCGATGCGTTGGAGATCGGCAACAGCACTTACGTATTCTTCACAACGGACAACGGAGGTCGTGGCACGGTGCCCGGTGGTGATGAATCGAGCCCAGCGCCGAACGTACCGCTCTCAGGGGCGAAGCATTCGCTGCTGGAAGGTGGGATCCGCGTCCCGTTCTTGGTACGGGGACCGTCAATCGAAGCGGGTTCTGTCTGCCGCGTGCCGGTGGTTGGATATGACTTCTTGCCGACGTTTTATGAATTAGCCGGTGGCACAGGTGACCTTCCCAAGGAAGTTGACGGGGGTAGTTTTGTTCCATTGCTAACTGATCCGGAAGTTAGCTCGGTGAGCCGCGCTGTAGAGGGATTGATTTTTTCCCGGCCGCGCCAGCGGAGTGCGGCGATTCGGGACGGAGATTGGAAGCTCTTGGCCAAAATCAATGCGCGGCGCCAGATTCAGTCAATACAACTCTTTAAGGTGAGAAAGGATATTGCGGAGTTAAAAGACCTGTCCAAACAGCAACCCGAGAAAGCTGAAGCGTTGCAGTCTCGTTTAAAAGAATTTCTCGATTCGCACGAAGATCCATCTCCGACCTTGAAGAAACGAAAGAGTGGTATCTAGGCAGCAACGTCCTTGGAGTTTGGTTGAGCCAAAAGAGCGATCACTTTTCTTGATAGAGAGGGATCCAGACCTTTTGATGTGAACTAGCGCGTTTAAGGTCAGCAGCAAGGTTGGCAAAGAGGGAACTCGACTTTTAGTTCAAATCGGTGGCATGTTTGCCTGTCAGAAAATAGTATGAAAAAGATCTCACGTCGAAATATGGTCAAAGGGACTGCTGCAGCCGCAGTGGCCTGGAATTTTCAAGTGGTTCCCAGCCGAGTGTTTGGAGCAAATTCGAAGCTGACGCTCGGTGCAATCGGCACGGGGGGCAAAGGCGTCGCTGACATCAAGGGATGTGATGAAGCCGGCTTCGAGGTCGTGTCCCTCTGCGATGTGGTTGACGTGGCGCAATACCCGAATGTTGAGGGGCGTCTAAAAAACCTTGTCGGCACCCGCGCTAAATATCCTGACGCTTCTTTCTACATGGACTGGCGGGAGATGATTGCCGGTGAAGGTGATAAGATTGATGCTGTCACAATCTCTGCGCCCGACCATGTCCACGCCCACCCCGCCATCGCTGCGATGCGTGCTGGCAAACATGTCTACTGTCAAAAGCCTCTCTCTCACAGTGTCTGGGAAGCTCGCGCCATGGCGAAAGTGGCGGCAGAGACTGGGGTGGTGACTCAAATGGGAAATCAAGCACATGCCAATGACCACATGCGGCGCTGCGTGGAGCTGATTCAGGCTGGAATCATCGGGGATGTTCGGCAGGTTCATGCGTGGACCAACCGCCCCATCTGGCCGCAGGGTATTCCCAAGTATCCCGAGGCTGAGCCGGTGCCAAAGCACATCGATTGGGATCTTTGGTTAGGACCGGCACAAGGCGTCGAATTCAGTACGAAGATTTTGCCCTTTAATTGGCGCGGTTACTGGGAATTTGGAACAGGTGCGCTTGGTGACATGGCCTGCCATATTATGGACATGAGCTACTGGGCTGCTGACCTCGGGGCGCCAACCAGTGTCGAAGCGATCAGTGCGGACGGCCGCGGAGCCCAAAGTGATATTTCTCCACCGACGTGGTCTACGATCACCTATAAATTCATGGATCGGGGCGATAAACCGGCGGTTAAATATGTGTGGTATGACGGGTATAAAGATGCGGTTTTTAACCCTGATAAGTGGGCTCTCGAAAGTTCGATTGACCCATCCCAGAGACCGCAGGAGCGGAATCTTCCTCCAGATAGCATTCTTTCTGGTCAGGGTCCAAATGACGGTAATAACTATGGTTGCGTTATCATTGGTGAAGATAATGCCCGTCTCTATTTTGATCGCGGTAAGGACACCTGGATTGTGAAACCGGGCAGTCGGCTCGATGGATTTAAAGCGGAGCAGACCATCCCGCGGGCTCGGGATCAGGACCCGTATAAGGAGTTTTACGACGCAATCGTAGCGGGCGACCCGAAAGGGGCACTCTCCAACATGCATCACTCTGGGCCCTTCACCGAGATGGTTCTACTAGGAAATCTAGCGGTGCGCTTGGATAAGGAAGTTAAGTGGAACGCCGCCAAATTGAAGTCTCCGAACTGCCCTGAGGCGGATCAGTTCATTCGCCGCTCCTACCGTAAGGGTTGGGAGCTCGACGTCGAAGTTTAAGCCTCCTTATCACTTTTTTTCCTCAGGTGATGGTGCGCCTCTGTCGAGGTGCGCCATCTCGTATAGGGCCACCTCAGCGATCTTGCCGTCGCTGAGTGTCTGAAACGCCTTGATGTGCTCTGTCTCCATGTGGTTCTGCCAAAGGTCGCGGGATTCCCAGTTCTCGTAGAAGAGAAAATGGTTGGGGTCCTCATTGTCCGCGTGCAGGTCATACTGAAGGCAGCCAGATTCAGCCAGGGTGGGGGCGATTAGAGCTTGGAGGCCGGCTTTGATTTCAACCACATGTTCTGGTTTTACGCGAATGTCAGCGACGATGGTAAGTTTTGCCATAGGCCAGCGGAGATAGCCGAATTGGTTGCGGTGATCAAGGCTAATTCAGCGATATCGAGGCTCTAGATGAGATAAAATTCAAAATAGACGGGTGCGTGATCAAGCACCAAATTTCGCGCTTCCCTGCCTTGCTAGGAATCCCCGAGGATCGTAAGATCTATTTATAACTATGATAAAGCTCGCTCTTCGATTTGTAATTCTGTCGCTCACAGGACTTTTTCTATTTTCTCTGGACGCGGCTGACGCCGTATCACCCTACGCTATGGATCGAGGGGGGACAGAAGCACAGTTTGTCCGTATTGCCCTAGCGGGTGAAAAACGCACTCTAACACTTGCTGAAGTTGAGGTGTTTAGTAACGGGAAAAACATTGCACCCAATGGTATCGCCTCCCAAATCAGCACGGCCAGCGGTGGAGATGCGGGGCGTGCTATCGATGGCAATAAGAGCCCATCGTTCAATGACAGCGGTCAAACCCATACCTCTCAGAACATCAAAAACCCTTGGTGGGAACTTGATCTAGGAGCCGAAAATCCTATCGGCTCTGTCAGTATCTGGAATCGTGGAGACGGTGATTTGGGTAGACGACTCGATGGGTTTGCTCTTCAGTTGCTTGATTCGAAGCGCCGTGTGCTTTGGGAAAAGGCGACGATTGGGGCTCCGGTGTCTTCATTTCATATCCAGACGGTTTCAAAGGGGAAGACCACCTATCTCGGACCAAGTGGTAAAGCCTCAACGGGATCCGATTGGAAACAAAGCGATAAGCCCACCTATCAGGAGTTGGGTGCGCGCCCTCCGGTTGCAGTTCCGGCAGACCACAAGGATCCCAAAAGATTTGCTTTTGAAAAAGGTGACACTTTCGCTCTGATCGGAAATGCTTTGGGTGAGCGATTCCAGCATGAGGGGCATCTTGAGGCGACTCTACAGCATCGTCTGCCAGAATTCCATCTCACAGTGCGTAACATGGCGGTGTCCGGTGATAGGGTGGGAAGCTTTCCACGTTCGAAGAATTTCTCTCCTGTCGATGCTTATCTTCAGCACGTTAAAGCTGATGTAATCGGCTGTTTTTTTGGCTATAATGAATCTTTCGACGACAATCCAGAGGGGTTTACCAAGCAGTATGTGGAGTTTGTTCAGGCACTCCGCAGTTACCAGCCTAACGGTGAGTCGTTTCCGCGCATCGTGCTGTTCAGCCCGATTGCTCATGAGAATCTTAAGAATCCAAATCTACCCAACGGAAAGCAAAACAACAAACGTCTCGCCATCTACACAGAGGCAATTCGTGCGGCCGCCAAAGAGGCAGGTGTGGTTTTTGTCGACCTTTTTAATGCGAGTCAGGAACTCTATGCCAACAACGACACAGCTCTCACAATAAATGGTATTCACCTCAATGAACTTGGACAGCGCCTAGTTTCCGGAATTGTTGCGGATGCGCTTGCAGGAGAGGGAACTCCAATGGATGGAGTTGCTTACGAAACTATTCGTGAGGCGGTGAAGGCTAAGAACTGGTGCTGGTTCAATCGCTACCGCGCTGTTGATGGTAATGATATCTGGGGTTCGCGAGCAGGGCTGAAATTTGTAAACGGCCAAACGAATGCCGACGTCCTTCAACATGAATTAGCGATGCTGGATGTTATGAGCTTGAACCGCGACGCCGCCATCTGGGCCGCAGCGCAGGGTAAAGAACTCATCGTCAGCGATGGAAATGTGCCCGCAGCCATTTCGGTGGTCTCAAACGTGGGAGGAGGATCTCAGAGCTCTAACGCCAGCAAGGAAGGTTCACTTGAATATATTTCTGGGCAGAGTGGGATTTCCAAGATGACCGTACCGGAAGGTTACAAGGTAAATCTCTTTGCTGATGAGGCCATGTTTCCCGAAATGGTGAACCCGGTTCAGATGCA
>DCQY01000101.1:66619-68468 GCA_002323995.1 Akkermansiaceae bacterium UBA1506
GAGATGAAGGACGCTCTGGTGATTCTCGAAGACACCGATGGTGATGGCATAGCCGATAAGTGCAAGGAGTTCGCTCGCGTTCACAACCCGCTCGGCTTCGAGTTTTGGAATGGGGGCGTGCTGGTGACTTCCCAGCCAGACTTGATTTTTCTCAAGGACACTGATGGGGACGATGTGGCCGATTATCGCGAGGTTATTCTTAACGGTTTCGGATCCTCCGACACGCACCATACTGCCAATAATCTGATCTACGGTCCTGACGGGCACATCTACTGGCAGAGTGGTGTTTTCCTTCAGCATAATCATGAACACCCGTGGGGAGCTTCCCTACAAGTTGGGAACTCTGCGATGTTCCGCTGGGATCCCCGCCGTTTCACAATTGCGCTGCACGCTAACAATAGCCCGAACCCCCATGGTATCGCGTTTGATGGTTGGGGATATCACTACGCGAATGACGGTACGGGAGGACGCAGTTACCAGATTCGCCCAGAGGAGGAAGGTTTTAAAATGCACACGTTGCTAACTAAGGAAGTTCGCCCGGTCGCAGCTGATGCCATAGTTTCATCGTCGCATTTCCCAGACGATATTCAGCAGAACTTCCTGGTGGCTAACACAATCGGATTCCTTGGGCTTAAGAACTATAAGCTGCACCGCGACGGTTACAATCGAACCGAGGTGCAGCAGTCCAAAAACAAGAAGACCGGCAAGACAACCAAGAGTGAGGTCACGGTCGAACATGCTGTCGGCGAAGTTTGGGGTACCCCGGAGGAGCCCCTGCTGGTTTCCACAGATGGCAACTTCCGGCCCACTGATGCGGTGTTCGGTGAAGATGGAGCTCTTTATGTATCTGATTGGTGCAACGTAATCATCGGCCACATGCAGCACAATATTCGAGACCCCAATCGCGACAAGCTGCATGGTCGAATTTACCGCATAAGTTACCCGTCACGTCCACTTCAGAAGTCGGTCGCAATCGATGGGCAACCCGAAGCAGCTTTGATGAGAAATCTGGAGCACCCGATTGACGGCGTGCGCCACCGCACCCGGGTTGAGCTTTCCGAGCGCGACAGCAAGAAGGTGATCGCGGCGGCGCAGGAGTGGGTCGCGACTCTCGATCCGAAGAATCCGAATCATGCCCGACACCTGCTCGAAGCTCTCTGGGTTCACCAACAGCACAACGTCAGGAATCGAGAATTGCTCGACACAGTGCTTGGCTCACCCGTGGAACACGCCCGCATCGCGGCTGCCACCGTGAAGCATCACTGGGACGTGGCCGACCCAGCGCTGGGAGCTCAAGAGATCGAAGAGCAAAAGGAGATGGAAGTCGAAGCGGGTGGACTCATTTCCAACGAGGCCGGCGTCAGTAAATGGCGGGTAAATACTCTCGTTGAACAGCTGCGCTACGATGTGAAGGAAATGACGGTCAAGGCTGGTCAGAAGATGCACATCGAGTTCAACAACCCGGATGCGCTCCCGCATAACCTAGTCATCACCAAGCCGGGCACGGCGACTGAGGTGGCCAACGCCGCCATTGCCATGGGTGCTGACGGTTTCGCTGCTCAGTTCATTCCGGAGTCATCCGATATCATTGCCCACACCGATATGATCGATGGCCAGAATTCCGCCGATCTGGAGTTTGATGTTCCAAGTGAGCCGGGGGATTATGAGTTCGTGTGCACCTTTCCCGGACACGCGTTGATTATGCGCGGCATCTTAAAAATTACTAATTGATCCTTTTTGTGGCATCCGCTGATTTCGCTTGGCGGATGTCCTAGTTTTTGGGTCGTGACGAACGTGTCGCTTACTTTTGATGTTCGTGAGACTGAAGATTGTAGTATTCGCTTCCTTT
>DCQY01000078.1:0-35125 GCA_002323995.1 Akkermansiaceae bacterium UBA1506
AAACCAAGCTGAAATTCTTCGGCGCTCTCGATCTCAAGACCTCCGACCTTCGCAAACTCACGATAATCTTGGACGGTCTTTTTGACTAACTGCGCGAACTGGGTGCCTTGCAGTGCGGTGTTGAGCGGACGCTGGAACGAGTTCAAACTCTGATAGAGCTCCTGCACAGCAGTGTTGTATTTGCCGACCTCCACTTTTAAAGCTTCTGCATTCTCTTTGTTGGGGTATGGCACCCGCCGTTCAAGGCTTTCAATGGTTCCCACATTGGAATCCCATCCCGCAATTTTGTCGGAGTAATTGGCGTAGCCTGAGAAAGCATAAAACCCAGTTCCTCCAATGAGGGCCAAGGCAAAGACTCCAAATACGATTAACCAGGTTTTATGATTCATTGATTATCGAAACTTTATTTGGTGAACTTCACCTGATTCGCTTCAGGAAGCGGTAGAACCATACGGAAATCATAGGCGTAACGGTCACCGGATGTTCCCGCTGTTACCTTTACCACTTCTCCAATATCCACATCTTTTAAATCAAAAAGTGAGCTTCCAGAATCCGACACAGAGTCTTCTTTTAGGCGCTTAAAGTAATCATAAACTACTTCCGGTCCGCGAGGATTCTCCCTCCAAAGACCTTGAAGCACAAAGGAGTCTACCGTCGCTTCAGTCCCAGCGGCAACGACCATTAACCCTCCCTCTTCGTTAGGAATCACTGGCTGCCCATTAGCAAGAGGTTCAAGCATTGTCATAAACATGACGTCACTATCCATTTTCTCGCCGAGATAATTAAACACTTCGACCCAGTAAACACGATGTCGAATTGATTCAACGAAAGGCTTTTTCTTTTTGTCGATACCCTCGATCTCCTCTTTTAGATCTTCGATCTCACCATTATATTTTTTAAGATCGTCCCCTTTCGCAGCGATACTCTCGGCCTTTGAATAAGCGATTTCGGCAGCTTTCGAAAAATAAAATCCAAGAGCGCCTAACAGAGCAACAATAGTGAGGAGCGCCAGAACTAGAGACGGCTTCCGCTTATCTAAGGCTTTGGACGCCTGAACTGATTCCGGCAGCAACTCCATCTCCACGGGAGCTTCTCCAATCTGTTTGATGGCGCTACCAACCAACTCGCCCATGGTGTGCGAGTTTTGGCCGAGAAACGCCTTATCCACCGTACCAGAAACAGTCACGTTTCGAAAGGCGTTAAAGTGATCGACGGGAAGGCCCACTTTCTCGGCAAAAAACTCGCGAATAAACGGAAGACCAGAACTAGCTCCGCTGAGTAGCATTAGTGTAGGAGCAGAACCTCCCTGCTGACTGCGGTAGAAGTTGATCGTCCGCATGATTTCGGAGTGCAGACGAGTTAGCGAATTGCGAACCACTTTGGAAATAGCCGCAATTTCGGGATCTTCATGATCAGCGTAAGCTCCCCCAAGGGCAACAAATCCTTCAGCCACTTTGCGGTGATCAGCTACCACGTAATCGACACCAAACTCCTTGGAAAGGGATCGAGAAATATCAGATCCTCCAATCTTCACTGTCCGGATGAAAAGTTTGCCGTCCTCCATGAAAATCATGTCGGTTGTGCGAGCACCTATATCGACAAGAAGTGTCACGCCCTCGACATCGGAATAATTAAATCGCAAAGCGTTATATAGGGCGACGGGAGCTACCTCGGCACCTTGTGACTTGAGGCCGGCACCTCCGACTATTTCATCGATCTCGGTCAACTCATCGGATTTGACCGCAGCGAGGACGACCTCAACTTCAATGTCGTCAGGATCCCCCATTAACTGATAGCCCCATACCACCTCGTTAATTGGGTAAGGAACCTGTTGTTGAGCTTCAAACTCGACGATTTGATCAACCTGCTCACCGTCCAGCGCTGGTAGACTCGCGAACTTCATCAAAACTGGGAAGGAAGATACGACATAAGTCGACTTCGCACCTCGAGCTTTCAGTGAACCGACAATTTCCTTAAGCGAGGCGGCGCACTGGGCGGCTGAGTCTTCGTCGGCCGGATCTCCAGTGAACTCCCTCTTTTCAACTCGGTCTAATCGAAGGCCACCACCGGCAGTCTTCGAAAACACAGCTCCGGTAACCTGCTGGGAGCCGAGGTTAAATGTGATGATACGGTCGTCAGCCATGATTGCCTATAAAAGAAGGAAGGTAGAAGCCAATTATTTAGTTGGCCTTCTTCACACCAGCGTAGCGATCTAGCCACAAAAGTGCAAATGGTGTTTCATGTTTTGCGAGCACTCCTGGCCGAGTGGAAAGAGCCTCCCAGAACTTAGATCTGGAACCGCTTAACGTGGAATCCCCACCAACAATCACACCATTGTAATACACCTCAACGCCAACCGCAGAGATAGCACTCGGCTGAAAACGACGGTAATCGCCAGTGATCGTCCCGAGCGTGTCAGGAGAAACATAGACAGCCGAGTAGGTATCTTCGCCGCAAAGTACGTTGGTGTGAGTCACGTCACCAGTAAGGACAAGCGACTGTCCATCCTTATCCCTCATACCGATGTAGTAACGAAACAGCAATTCAGGAACTACCGCGTCTCTATCGCCATCGACTTCGAATTCGACTTCCAACTCGAGCCATTGACGGGGGCTTGGGATGCTTTTGGACTTCGGACCATTAGCCTGGAACTCCGGGGTTTGCTGGGATTCAATGTCCATCGAGTTGATTTCTACGTCGCCGACGGCAAGTCGAATCGGTTGCTGTGCATTACCGCATAGAACCAAAATCCCAAAAGCAGCGATAGCTGTGACAAGAGTTTTCATAAGAGTATCAGGTCTTTCAAACGTGTTATTAAGAGAAGCGCCTCCACAATAGGGCCGCGATCCTACGACACAAATTTCTTCCGCGTAAAGACCCAAATCGGACTATTCTTCACTTTTTTCATTGCCCGTGCATCCTGCTTTTTCCGTGGAGATGGTGCATCGAGGAGCTCACTGTAAAATTTTTGCCTCGGAGGAAATTAGGAAGACTTTTCAAAGCGCGCGGAAATTCAGTATTCAGATAGGGGCTTCTCCAATTTGTTCAACCAATATAAACTACTTAGCCAAATCAATGATAAATGTCGCGTGGCTGACCAGGGGTAGAGGATTTACTGTAATTTTGCCTGTAACAACGCCTGCCACTCGAGCTTAGAGTGTTCTGAGCTCTCAGAAAAACCTTTCTCAGTCTTCTGCATCTTCAATCTCCACATCTATGCGAATGCCATGACGTTGAGCCGAAGCGATAGCGAGGCTGCGAATTGCCCCAATCGTTTTGCCGTTTCTTCCGATAACCCGACCCGCGTCATCGGGGTGAAGACGGATCTTGTAGAGGTGGCGCTCACCGTCTTTTTCGTGAACTACGCTGGCTTCCTCCGGGTGCTTGATCAACTGAACGACGACATATCCGAGGAATTCTTGGATTGCGAGCTCAGCCTCCATTGTCCGAATACAAAACAAGGTGTCCGATCGGACCACCTTCCGTTGGGTCATGTGAGGGTTTTTAGGCCGATGCTTCCGACTGCCGGGCTTTCTTAATCAGGCTGCGTACTGTATCGGAGGGCTGGGCGCCCTTACCAATCCACTCATCAACCTTTACCAGATCCAACTTTGTCCCGTCGGAATCCCTCATCGGATTATGAGTGCCCACTTGCTCGATATAAGCCCCTTCGCGACGCGCACGACCATCAGTCACCACAATCTTGTAATAGGGGCGATCCTTGGAACCTTCGCGTCTCAATCTGATTTTAACCATTTTGCTCTGTCCTTTAGTAACCTCCCGAATTCGGGAATTCCGCGTCGTTCGCGGGAAGCGGAACTTGTTAACTGCATTCACGGAAAAATCAAACAGTAGTTTTTAGTAGTTTTCCGAATATTGGCCAATCGAAAGACTCCTTTTCTCCTTGCACATAAGGAACTACCCCGTTCAATGCCTTAATGCCGTTAGATGAAGCTATAATTGCCGCCCACGCCTCGAAAGTAAAAGAACTGCAGAAAACTCTCAACCAGTTGCTCTTTGGGCAGGAGGACCTCATTGGATTGGTCGTCACTGGCCTCCTTGCTCGTGGCCATCTTCTACTTGAAGGCCTGCCGGGTCTCGGAAAAACCGAGTTGGTGAAGGGCCTTGCCAAAACGCTGGAACTCACAAACAAGCGGATCCAATTCACTCCCGACCTTCTTCCGGGCGACATTACGGGCAACCCCGTCCTCCAAGATGCCGCGGATGGGCACCAATTTGTCTTCCAGGAAGGTCCCATTTTCGCCAATATCGTCCTCGCCGACGAAATCAACCGTGCTTCTCCGAAAACTCAGTCAGCCTTGCTCGAAGCCATGCAGGAACGACGTGTTACCGTTCTTGGCGAACCCCATGAACTCCCCTTCCCTTTCTTCGTTCTGGCGACTCAGAATCCGATTGAGTTGGAAGGGACCTACCCGCTCCCTGAAGCCCAACTCGATCGCTTCCTTTTCAAACTTGAAGTCCAGCGCAATTCCGCAGAAACATTGCAGACCATTATTCAAAACCGCGAAATGGGGGTTGAACCTGAGGTCTCCATCGCGTTGACCTCCGAAGAACTGGTCGAAATTAACAATGCGGTTCGTGAGATTTACCTCCCCGACGTCGTCGCTTCCTACATCGCTCGCCTCGTCGACGGCACTCACCGAGGAGTTTCTGAAACAGCCAACTCGATCAAATTTGGAGCTAGTCCTAGAGCTGCTCTCGGCTTGGCGGCAGCAGCGAAGGCAAGAGCCTTAATGGCCGGGAGAGTCAACGCCAGCTTTGAAGACGTAGCGGATGTTGCCATCCCGGTGCTCCAACACCGCATCATTCTTGAATATGAAGCTCGCATCGAGGGACTCAGTAATCGAGGGGTCGTAGAAGCCCTCCTCAAAGAAGTCCCGAGACAAGACATGGATCTACCCGCGACTCTTAAGGAAGCTTGAAAGGATTCTGCAGCAATTACGTATCGTCCCCAAAAGACCACCCTGAGATATGCCAATCCTTCGCGCTTTCGTTCTCGCCGCTGTCTTTTGCCTGATATCCACCTTTGCTCAGGCTCAGGTATCAATCCTTAACGAAACCTTCAATGAACTGGGCAATACCTCGGTGAAGGTCGATGCAGTTTTCGCTCCTGCTGCTCAACAAGGATCTACTCCGTTCCGAATAACTATTTCCAATCGGTCTGGTAAAGATCGAACGTGGAAAGTTAAAATTGGCGACAGCGCTCCTCGAAAGCTCTCCACTGATATTACTGAATCTATTTTGGTCGAGAACGGCGCTGTCGTCACTCGCGAAATTTATCTACCTGTGGCACCGCTCTTCGCCGCTTACACTTATCGCAGCGTTAGAGTAAACATTACCTCACCCGGCCTCGGTCAACTGACGCGCTCCATTGGTCATGAGGCGAATGATATCTTCCCTGCTATTGGCATCAGTAAGGCGTTGGCTCGTCGCAGTCGGTTTGAACTCGACGAACATGTTAAGAATCGAACCCCCGGCGACGCACGTTTTGCCCTGCCGTATCTGCCGGAACAGCTACCCATCAACTGGAGAGGTTATTCCTCGCTTGATTGCCTTCTAATCGACCTCAAGTCATGGGAGGGTCTAAACGATACCCAGACAAGAAGCCTCCTCGAATGGGTCCGAATGGGAGGCCGACTAGACATTTTTGTGCCCGAATCACAAAAGAATTTCGCTATCACCGATCTAGGGATCGACGGAGTTCGAACACGAGTCAAAGCAACACAAAGCGGACAACTCAGCCTCGGCCAAGTGCACGTCAAAAAATGGGATGGGAACCAACTGAACGTCGCCATCGTGGACGATTATACAAAGATCGAAGAGACGCCAAGGCGCAGTAGTGAACTCGAAAGCTATTTTGGAAGCGATTGGACTCTTCGAAGCGAATTCGGAGAAAAAAAGTTCAATCCGGGACTCATTCTCATACCACTTCTCATCTTCGCCATTGTCGTAGCGCCGGTGAACTTATTTTACTTTGCGAAGAAAGGACAAAGGCATCGCTTATTCTATACCACCCCCATTATTTCGATAGCCGCCTGTCTCATTATCGTTGTCATCATTTTCCTCGAAGATGGTCTCGGCGGGCGTGGCTATCGGGCAACCCTTGCGGACATTCAGTCTCAACCGGGGGAAATGCGACTTTACCTTACCCAAGAGCAAGTCAGCCGAACTGGAGTGGTGCTGCAATCTGGCTTTGATGCGAACGCTGAGATGGTAATGGATCCAGTGAACATGCCTGACAGTGTTTTCAATCCACTCTCATCTTCTTCCGCACGGAACATTGCATACCACTTCAACGGCCAGCGCTATGGCGGTGGATTTTTTCGTAGCCGATCAGAGCAAGGTTTCTCGATTCGTTCGTCACAACCGACCAGAGCCCGCATCGAGATGGAAGCGACTCAAACCGACGGCGCCCCCCCTTCTTTGATTTCGAGTCTCCCGGTCGCGATAACTTCGCTCTACTTCCGCGGAGTCGACGGTAAAATATGGGCGTCTCCCGAAGACGCAGTCATCGCACCTGGCAGCCCTATCCCTCTCGAACCCTCAAGCAGTGCGGCCTTCGAGAACTGGCTCAAGGGCTCTACGGATTCGTTCAGCAAGGCACTCGGCAAACGTATTCTTACCCTCGCTGACGAACGCGAACGCTATTTTGCAATCCCCAAATCGGCGGGATCATTCCCGATCCCGTCTCACCCCAGCATCGACTGGGAACGAGAAGTTGTCGTTCTAACAGGGATGGCTTTGAGCACCCAACCTTTCTCTGAAAATGAGTGATCTACCGGAAGACGAGGCCAACCAGACTCAAGGGGAGAAAATCGTCAATACCCCCAAACCATCAGATCATCCAGCGATCGAGGTGACCCATTTAACTCGCTCTTTCAGCGGCATTCAGGCCGTGAACAATATTTCCTTCGAAATCTCCCGCGGCCAGGTTGTCGGATTCGTCGGCGCAAACGGTGCCGGCAAGACCACAACAATGCGAATTCTTGCCACGCTAGACTATCCCAACTCTGGCGAAGTCAAGGTCTGTGGAATCAACGTTGTTGACTATCCCGCGGAGGTTCGGAGGAAGATAGGTTGGATGCCCGACAATTATGGCACCTACCAAAATATGACGGTGGTGGAATATCTAGACTTTTTTGCTCGGGCCCTTGGATATGAGGGGCAAGAACGCATTGACCGTATCGTCGAAGTGATGGAGTTCACTGACCTCGCCTCGCTAGCCGATCGATTGATTGACAAACTGAGTAAAGGAATGGGGCAACGCCTCTGTTTAGGGCGGGCCCTCCTCCACGATCCCGAAGTGCTGGTTCTCGACGAGCCTGCGGCCGGGTTAGATCCTAAAGCAAGAGTTGAACTAAAGCACCTCATCCGTATTCTCGCTGAAGACGGAAAAACTGTCTTCATCAGTTCCCACATTCTTTCAGAACTGGATGAGATGTGTGATTCACTCCTCTTTATCAATGAAGGAAAAATCATTCATCACGGCAGCTCCGAAAATCTCCGTAAAAAGAAATCCAGCACATGCCTCGTTGAAGTTCAATTGAAGGACCCGCCAGAAAAACTTAAGGAGTGGGCATCCTTGGCCCCCGGCGTAACTTTTCGCGATTCCACCAAAAGAGGCGGTCGTATTGAAGTTGAACCCGCCGCGGACGAGGACATCGCTCAGGTTCTTCGCCGGATGATCAGCGACGGTCTTTCGATCATAGATTTTCACCAAGAGGAAAGAAAACTGGAGGATGCATTTATTGAAATTCTGGGAGAAATCGAAGAATCAAGCACACTGGAGGTAAACTGATTGATGTAACTTTGAAGCATGAACGAAACATCAACAGCTGATTTGGAAACCCTTGCCAAACGCATGGCGGATTTCTCCTCGCGTCTCAGCCCAATGCTTGTCAAAGAGCTACGTCAGGGTATGCGAACTAACATGTTCGTTATCGCCTTTATCTTGCTACACACTTTTATGATGCTGTGTCTACTCACCGCATTAAGCGCTCCGGGCGATTCCAACTCTGATGTCTTTTTCTGGTTTGTGATTATTTCGGTGCTGCTCTTCATTCAGCCGCTTCGCGGCTTCAATGCTCTCAGCTCCGAATATCAGTCGAACACGATGGATCTGATCCACATGACCCGGCTTAACGGATGGCGAGTCACCCTTGGAAAATGGACAGCACTCAATGCGCAAGGCATCCTTTTTGCTGCTAGCGTTCTTCCCTATCTCGTCATTCGCTACTTTCTCGGCAACGTCAATTTCATCGTCGACCTCATTGCCCTAACCATGATTGGAATTGGTTCTGCTCTTGCTACAGCCATCACCATAGGCTGCTCAGCCTTCCCAAATATCCTCGTAAGAGGTGTCGCTTGTATCGGGCTTGCCATCCTCCTTTCGGCTCTAGGTGCCTTTGTGAGCGAAGTTCTTATCAACAACTCTGGCTCTACAATGGAATGGGGATTTTTGTTCCTTATCCTTCTAATTGGTGCCTTTGGCACCTACTACTTCCTTGCTTTCGGAGCCAGCCGGATATCTTCCCTCTCGGAGAATCACGCGACTCGAAAACGCCTCTCGGCACTCCTCGCAACCGGGCTTTGTTTCGGACTTGGCCTCCTCCTCGGTTATGATCCTGTTCCTGTAAACCCTATAATTATTAGCGTCTTTCTCTGCGTTGCGACAGTAGATGCCCTTACGGAACCACTGCCAATTTTCACAAGAGTCGTGCAGCCATTTTCCAAGAATCCAATTACGCGATTTTTCGGGCTATTCCTGACACCGGGGTGGCTCTCGGGTATCTTTTTCTTTGTCGTCGCGACAATCAGCCTGATAGCCAGTCTCGTTTTTTGGGAGCAGTCGAGCGGAAGCAATCTGGAGCGCCAGAGTCTTCTAGTTTATCTAAGCGCCTGCAACATCGTGATCTTTCCTCTTGCTATCATCTCACTTTTCTTCCCCTCACACACCGGATCAAAATTCACCTTTGCTCTTTACCTGCTAATTCAGGCGATCATCGGCGGTATCACTATTATGGTGGGAGCCGCCGTCGACATCGCAACCGGGAGTTGGCAAGAACTCATCTTCACGCTGCTACCACTGCCCTCGGTCCTGATGTTCGCCTTCGAAAATTCAGAGCTAAACAACATTCAGTTTCTCTTCATCATTCCCTGCACCACTATCCTCTGCATCGGAATTCCCTTAATCCGAAGTCGAAAGTCCCTCGCAGAATTTTTTCGCTGCCTCAGTCGCTCTAACTGATGCCTTTTCTCTCAGAAAATATTGATCTAAATCAGTTGTCTGGCCGCTGTCGGGCCTACACTGGCCTTTTCACCCTGCCTCTGAAAGATCAAAACTGGAAGGGTAATCCTGGTGACTACGCAGGCTCAGGGGTCGGCAGTTCACTGGACTTTCAGGATCATCGCCAATACCTACAGGGTGACGATCCTCGGCATATAAATTGGCAGACTTTTGCTCGTACTGGCGACTATACCCTAAAACTCTACCGTGAAGAAGTTCGCCCAATCGTTGAGATCATTCTCGACGTGTCAGGTTCCATGTTTGCGACTGAAGAAAAGTCGCGACGTGTACTCGAACTTTTCTACTTCAGTTTCTTCGCCGCAGAACAGGCTGCCGCCAGCGCCCGCGTTTTTCTTGTCAAAGGAGATCACTGGAAACATGCTGAAACACAATCCATATTGAACCACCATTGGGCAGACGCGGCCGAGTCTCTTCCTGAAGTTGAAGCTTCAATCACACCTAATCTCGCGATTATTCCGTTTCGAACACGGTCGCTGCGCATTTTCCTCAGTGACGCTTTATTCCCGGCCGCCCCCGAGTCCATTATCCGAGGGCTCCAACACAATAGCGGACGGGCCGCTATTCTTTGCCCGTTTTCAAGAGAGGAGTCAAACCCCGACTGGAATGGAAACTACGAGTTTATCGAGACCGAAAGCGGCTCGAAACATGACCGACGCATCGATCCTCCGCTTCTTAAAAGCTACCTCAAAACTTACCATAATCACTTCGAACGATGGAAAGCAGCAGCCATCAAAGCTCAGGCCCCGCTCGCTCGCATTCCGGCTCACGGAACGTTCGAGAAAGCAATGAAACTTGAAGCCATTCAGGCAGGAGCCATACAACTCGTCTAACATGCCGATCGCTTTCGCTAACCCACTTGGATTCCTCGCCCTTCTTGGCGTTCCGGTAATTCTTCTCATTCACCTTCTGCAGCGTCAGTCGCAGACTTTTCCCATCAGTACTCTTTTTATGCTAGACGCAATTGATCGGCAAAGTCTACAAGGGCGAAAGCTTGACCGCCTTCGCAATTCTGTCCCGCTTTGGCTTCAGTTACTCTCTGTAATCATACTGACTTGGCTGCTTATTCAGCCGCGATGGACACAGGAAAACCGAGTCCAGCAAATCGTCATTGTAATCGATAGTTCTGCCTCGATGGAGGCTTTCAAGAACAGTGCGACTGAACAACTCAGAACCGAGCTCTCACGGATTCCGGCCAACTTTACGAATGAGGTCTACACACTCATGGAATCACATGAACAGGGTGAGCGCCTCTACCGCGGCGGATCGGCAACAGAACTGATTGACAGTTTGGCGAACTGGGAGCCCGGCAACAGCGCCCACTCACCTGAAATTGCGCTTCGAGTCGGCAGAAGCATTGCCGGAGCTAACGGGACTCTTATTTTCTTGACCGATCATATCACAAGACAATTACCCTTCGGAGCAAGCCTGCTCAGTATCGGCGAGCCCATCTCGAACGTTGGTTTTGCCGGTTTGCTGGTCGAGCCAGCAGGAGATGACGAAAATGATTTGAGCTGGCAGGCAACTGTGAGGAATTACTCTGAAGAGCCGCAAACGAGAGAATGGTTCCTCTCCATAGGCCAACAGAAAACAGAGCCCCGAAGTATTTCTTTGCAAGGCTATGAAACTCGCACGCTCTCCGGCAAGTTCCCAAAGGGCGCAGCGAGAGCAACACTGACCATGTCTCCTGACGGATTTACCCGGGATGATCGCCTCTTCATGGTAACTCCAGAGCCCAAGCGGGTTTTTATCGCCACCACTGTCGAACCCAGCGCATCTGACATGGTTCGAGCGCTCATCGACAGCCTTGAAAATGCGCAACTGTTACAACCCTCAGGTGAAAGCGAACTAAACACACCGTCCGACCTTCTAATCGCAACTTACAACCCTCTGCAACCCCGTATGCTGCCGCCGGTTAGTATAGTAGTTCTCAACCAGCAGTTCGCCCCAAAAGAATTTTTCAAAGGGCCAATTATCGCAGCGAACCATCCACTAGTGAGGGATCTCAATTGGCAGGGTCTGATCGCAAAATCAACTGCCTCCATACCGATAGAAGCGGGAGATTTAACTCTCTTATGGCAAGGCGAGCGCCCCTTGGTCCTCCTACGCCAAACAGCAGAATTCAATCAGCTAATTTTTAATTTTGATGTCGCCCAGTCCAATGCTGCCCGCTTGCCAGCCCTCATTATCATGATTAACCGCTTCGTAGATCAGATTCGTTCCAAAAAAGTGGCGCTCGAAAGAAGCAACATGGAACTCAATCAGCAGATCAAACTTGCAGTGAATACCGGTAAAGAGGCCGACGATATTTTAAGCAGTGCGACGGGCATGCAGCAGACTGTCCCCTGGAACCGCTCCACCATGCTTCGTGCGCCACGAAATTCCGGATTCTTTTCGATCAGGCAGGGTGACACACTCCTACTCGATGCAGCGGCCAACTTTGCCGATGCGAGAGAGGCTGATTTCTCAGGAGCCGCTCGCCAATCTGACCTCGATGCTATTCCGCGTAAAATCATCGAAAAGCAAACGGTAACCGATCCTCTCTGGCAGTTTTGGGTGATCCTAATCCTGATCGTTTTGCTCCTCTGCTGGTATATGCTAAGCAAGCTTCCTGACAGTTCAATGACCTCACAGCCCACGAACTAGGGTGGAAACTCAACCGCTCTCGCGGA
Source organism: Akkermansiaceae bacterium UBA1506 (assembly GCA_002323995.1). Lineage (GTDB taxonomy): Bacteria > Verrucomicrobiota > Verrucomicrobiia > Verrucomicrobiales > DEV007 > Arctic95D-9. The sequence continues at coordinate 11,998 of DCQY01000078.1, forward strand.
ATCCCCGCCTGAATAAAGAAAATCAAACGCAGCCTTTCGATTCTGAACGGCTCGAAATCATATCAGTCACTGCGTCTAAGACTCGTAGATCATGCAACCGGTCTTATCGAGGACCCTATGTCAACAGGAAGTCGGAACTCCCTTAGCTAGTTTGACTGCATGGGGAACAGCTTCGGCTACGAATCCAAGACATTCTACTGCGCCTGATGGCTTGCCCGGTAACGCAATAACGAGCGACGTATCAACGATGGCGGCAAGACTTCGCGAAAGAATTGCATTCGGTGTGATGCTGAGAGATTGCATTCGCATCGACTCCCCAAACCCGGGAATCTCCACACGCATGATTCCCCTGACTGCTTCAGGAGTGATGTCGCGAGGCGCGATTCCTGTCCCGCCCGTGGTGAGGATCAGTCCACACCCCTGTGATGAAAATGCTCTAACCGTTCGCTGGATCTGCTCCAAGTCGTCGGGAATGACAGCCTCGGCATCTACCGTCCAGTCATGAGCACCGCAGGCATCACGGAGGGCTGGTCCCCCGTGGTCTTCATATTCACCGGCAGAGGCCCGATCCGAAACGGTGATAATCCCTACCGTGATCACTGAATTCATGGAGGTTTTGGTATCGCCCAATCAGAAACTCGGTGTGGGAAACGCCCCTAGCGGGGCAACCGGAACGGTCTGACGAGGATAGGAGGTCGAAGCAGGATTAACTGTCGCGCTGGGTTCTTCCGGCGCTGCCGCTGATTGCCTAGAAAGGGCGGGGACGCCGGGGACCAACTGGCTTTGCCCCGGCTTCGACGGAGCAGGAGATTCGTAAGATGACATCGAATTGGAAAGCCCTTCACGATTGATTATCGAGACCCGAGGCGTTTTCGTTACCGGAACCTGAATCGGCTTACCCGCATAAATGAGGGTGTCTGACATCCCGTTAGCAGACATAATCCGACTTATGCTGCTCTTATATTTACCGGCGATACTAGAGAGGGATTCTCCGGAGACGATCAAATGGGTGACAAGCTCTTCGTTATCGCCAAGCTCAAAAGGGGCTGGATGAGCCGAGACAGGAGACGCAACAGTCACATTCTCGGAGACCGGCGCAGCGGTGAGACTGCCATATCCTGCGGGGGCGCTTGGGTAAATCGCTGGCGGAGGCACTGTTGCCTCCTCAACCCCTTCGTGCATTTTGCTAACACAACCTGAGAAGCAAAGACAAAATACAAAAGTTAGTATCAAACCGATAAACAATCGCAGTGTAAACATAGGATTTGATAGCACCGACCCACTCCTCAAGAAAGGGAAATCAAAAAAATCTCAAGTTTAATCCTCAAACATGAGCACCTTTTCTAAAGGAGTAATTAGGCACCAACAAGCATCCGATCGGGATGCTCCAGACAGTCTTTCAATCGAACGAGGAAAGTCACAGCCTCCTTTCCGTCGACGAGGCGGTGATCATAACTGAGAGCGAGATACATCATCGGCCGAATAACCACTTCACCGTTTAATGCAACAGGCCGCTGCTGGATGCTATGCATACCAAGAATGCCGGACTGCGGCGGATTTAGAATCGGCGTGCTTAGCAGTGAACCGTAAATCCCGCCGTTCGTTAGAGTGAACACCCCGCCCTGAAGGTCTGAGAGGTTGATAGTTCCCTCACGAGCCTTGGTAGCATAACCAACGATTGCCTGCTCGATCTCACCAAATGACTTCACATCACAGTCGCGAACTACCGGAACCATGAGGCCTTTCTCGGTTCCAACGGCTACCCCAATATCGAAGAAATGATTTTCGACGATTTCATCGCCTTCGATTTGAGCGTTTATCGAAGGTACGTTCTTCAATGCGTCGACAACAGCCTTTATAAAAAAGGACATAAAGCCTAACTTCACGCCGTGGCGAGCCACAAAGTCTTCTTGGACCCGTTTCCTCAACTCCATGATCGCCGTCATATCGACCTCATTGAAGGTTGAAAGAATTGCCGCTTCCTGCTGGGCATTGACTAGATGAGTCGCAATCTTCCGGCGAAGGGGTGTCATCTTCTTGCGAGTTTGACGCGCCGCCCCCCCGCTCTTGTTTGTTGCATGTCCTTCTAACGATCTCGAAACTGCTGCTGCTTGAGGCACTACCGGGGCGGGTTTCGAGGCCACCTCCACCACATCCGCTTTGGTGATTTTCCCGCCGATTCCACTTCCTGAAAGCGCAGTGAGGTCAATTCCTTCTTCAGTTGCTATTTTGCGGGCAATCGGTGTCACCTTCAGCCCATCATCTGAAACTGTTTCTGCTTCTGAGACCGGAGCCACAACTTCTTTCGCTGGAGCAATCTCCTTGGCTGGCGTTTCACCGGCGCCAGACGGAACCTTCCCTTCCTCGATTGAAGCGACCACAGCCCCAATATCAAGCTCATCCCCTTCGGCTGCGCTGTGCCTGAGAATCCCTGACTTATCGGTTTCAAGCTCCGTGGATATCTTATCCGTCTCGATCGTTAGGATCACTTCCCCAGAATTAACGTAATCCCCGTCATTCTTGTGCCAGGTGCCAAGCGTTGCGGAAGTAATGGATTCGCCGACGGAGGGAATCTTGATTTCGTGGGCCATTGTTCTAGTTCGGAGAGATAAGTAATTGTTGGAGACCGTATGAAACGGCATTCATCATACGTGAAATGCCTCTTTAACAAGCCGATTCTGTTCCATTTTATGTACTGTTTTCGAGCCGGTTGAAGGGCTCGCTGACGCGTCACGACCTGCATAGCGAACACGGTGATGGAGCAATTTCTGAAGCCTCGGCGCGATAAATGACCACGCCCCCATATTCAGCGGTTCCTCCTGACACCAAACCCACTTTGCTACGTTAGGGTATTTGCTAACTACCTCACGAATTGCATCCCGATGGAATGGATAGAGCTGCTCCATTCGAATAATTGCCGCATTACTGATCTCATTTTTCTTACGATATTCGACTAGGTCGTAATAAACTTTTCCAGAGCAAAAGATGAGGCGGTTGATGGTCTCTGGCTCACCGCGCTCTTCAACGTTATCATCGATAACTTCATGAAAGCAGGTACCTTCGCTGAAATCTTCTACCGGCGAAACGCAATCCGGGTGGGTCAGGAGACTCTTCGGTGTCGTGAGAATCAGAGGCTTCCTGAAACCCCGCTTCATTTGGCGACGAAGAACATGGTAATACTGCGCCGGCGTCGTTAAATTACAAACCTGCATATTCTGTTCAGCCGAGAGTTGCAGGAATCGCTCAAGCCGAGCGCTACTATGCTCCGGTCCCTGCCCTTCATATCCGTGAGGCAAAAGCATCACGAGATGACACGGTCGTTGCCACTTGGATTCTGAAGAGCTTATAAACTGATCAATAATAACTTGGGCTCCGTTAGAGAAATCTCCGAATTGGGCTTCCCAAAGAACAAGCGTATCGGTGGATACCAGTGAGTAACCATACTCAAAACCAAGCACAGCAAATTCGGACAGATTACTGTTGTAGACCCATAGTTTTTGCTTCTGTTTTGGTTCCAAGTGGTTCAGTGGTGTGTAGCGCTCCCGAGTCTCTGGATCATAGAGAACCGCATGTCGCTGGCTGAAGGTGCCTCGTCGGCAATCTTGCCCTGACAAGCGCACAGCAAATCCATCCTTGAGGAGGGAGCCGAAAGCGAGCGCCTCACCAAAGGCCCAGTTAATACCTTCCCCACTTTCGATGGCTGAACGGCGCGGACCGAGGAACCGCTTCGCAAGTTTATCGTTCACCTGAACGCCCTCAGGGATTTCGCTAAGCCTTAAGCCAATTTTACGCACCTCGTCGGAAGGAATTCCTGTCTCAACAGGGTCGTGAGAATAATCGGGCTGGGGCTCAATATTAGCCTCTGCCATTGAGTGTCCCTCACCCTTTTCCATCGCGGCTTCCAACTCTGCATGCTCACTATCGAGCTTGGACTGATAAGCATTCTCGATCGCGTTCACTTCCTCGTAAGTCAAATCCCCTCTCTCCACTAGGTCGCGCCGAAAAATCGCCAGTGGAGTATCATGACGTCGAATATCTCGATAGGTCTTCGGCAGAGTAAATGCTGGCTCATCTCCCTCGTTGTGGCCGTGACGTCGGTAACAAACAATATCCACCACAACATCGCGTCCGAAAGTTTGGCGAAATTCCAAGGCAAGTTCCGTGACGTAAAGAACGTCCATGGGCGAATCCCCGTTCACATGAAAAACAGGCGCCTCAATGGTCTTGGCAACATCCGTGCAATAGACCGAGGAGCGCGCGTCCTTCGGAGTGGTAGTAAACCCAATCTGGTTGTTCACCACCAAGTGTACGGTCCCCCCGGTTCGATAACCGAGAAGCTGTGATAAATTGAGCGTTTCGGCCACACTACCCTGCCCAGCAAAGGCGGCATCACCATGAATCAAAACAGGTAGGACAGCATCACGATCGACAAAAGAATCACGGAGATGTTCGTCTCTGGCCCGTTGCCGGGCCCGCGCCTTGCCTTCAATGACTCCATTAACTGCCTCTAGGTGGCTGGGGTTGGCCCCAAGGTGAATCTTCACCGGATGCCCATCAACATCGAAATCAGCATCATAGCCGAGGTGATACTTCACGTCTCCATCCCCCGCCACCAGGTTCGGCACATAGTTCTCGGAAAACTCGTAGAGAATAACGGTGAGCGGCTTCTGGAGCAAATTAGCAAGCACGTTTAAGCGTCCCCGGTGAGCCATTCCCATGACCATTTCAGAAACACCAAAGTGCTGAAATCTCTGAACAAGGCCATTTAGGGCGACCATGAGGGCATCACCACCTTCCAGAGAAAAGCGTTTTTGCCCCACATACTTGCGATGAAGGAATCGCTCAAAAAGCTCCGCCTGAACCAACCACCCCAGCGCTGCTTTCTTTTTCTCTATCGGTGGTTCTGGTTGTTCAAGACGCCCCTCAACTCGGTCCCTAATCCAATCACGCACGTCTGGCGTCTGCATGTGCATGTACTCAAACCCGATCTTGCTGCAGTACGTTCGGTTGAGCCGCTCAATCATTTCGCGCAATTTCATACGACGACCACCTTCGTAAAATTGCGTAGCAACATCTTCGTCAAGGTGCTGTGGCATGAAACCTAGTTCAGCAAGGCTTAAGAGCGGTTGGTTAGGGGCTTCCTCCTCGAGCGGATCCAACGAGGCAGCTGTGTGCCCCAAGGACCGATACTGATAGACCATCGACACAATTCGAGCCCGTGTGGCGAGGTCGAGTCCTCCTACCCGTTCATCACCCGAGTCACCGGATGTCGTGGCTTTCACCTCTGGCAGTGGCTGAGTCATACCCAGCTCAAATCCCTCGAAAAACATGGCCCAATTGTCGTCGACCGACTCGGGGTCTTGCTTCCATTCGGCGTATTTTTGGTCGATCAAATCGACATTCGCACGGGCGGAAATAGCGTGGCTCATGGAAAGGCTCTTATGACTGGGACAAAGATTTGGTAAACTGGAGCCGTAACCCGAAAATGGCTAGGGAAAATTCTCTTCTATGTCAGATAATCCAGCAATAAACAGGGAGTTCATCCTTAGCCTAATCGGCGGAAGTAACCACCTCTTTTTATTTTTCAGTGACCGTTTCTTTGCGAATTGAACAGGTTTCTGTCTCGCATCAAACCCAGTTTTTTTTGAATACGCTTCGGAAAAGAAAATCAGCCACCTAACTTCTGCGCGAACACCCACAGTAAAGGCTATCAAAGCCCTTTCTGGAGACGACAAGCCCGTATCGTATTCGCCATTAGCATCGCAATCGTCATACGTCCAACTCCTCCCGGGACTGGCGTGATAGCTTTACATTTTTCCTTCACAGCATCAAAGTCGACGTCTCCAACCAAGCGCGAACCTCGGGGAGCCGCTGAATCTTCGATCCGATTAATTCCGACGTCCACCACTACCGCGCCCTCTTTGACATGATCGGGGCCGATAAAGTGAGGAATTCCAATAGCTGCAACGATGATGTCAGCTTCACGGGTTACCGCCTTGAGATCTCTGGTTCGTGAATGAGCAATCGTAACGGTTGCGTTGCCACCCTCTCTTTTCCCCATCATCAAGAGAGCCAGACTTTTCCCAACCAGCAGACTGCGTCCTACGATCACCACATTAGCACCACTGGTTTCGATGCCGCTCTCAATAAGCATGCGCTGGCAACCAGAAGGCGTGCAGGGTGCGAAGCCTGTTGGATCATCCATCGCCAACTTTCCGAGATTCACCGGGTGAAGACCATCCACATCTTTGGCCGGGTCGATCTTGAGGATAACAGCATCCTCGTCAAGATGTTTAGGAAGCGGCAACTGAACCAAGATACCGTGGATCGCTTCATCTCCATTTAACTCCAAAATCACCTGATGTAATTCCTCCTGATTAGTTTCGGCAGGAAGCTCAATTTTCACAGAATGCATCCCCAGTTCTTGGCATTTTTTTTCTTTCGAGCCAACGTATGCTCTGGAGGCTGGATCCTCTCCAACGAGGACTACGGCTAGTCCAGGCAAAAACCCTGCGGACTTCAGTTCTTCGAATGATTCGAGACATTCTCCATAGACTGCCTCAGCGATCGGTGTGCCTTCAATCAGTTTCATTGTAGGGATTTAGAATGGTTTCAACTTTTTGACACTCCTTTCTGAAGTCTTCTTGAGAAAGGTCAGGAACTACTTCAACCAGCGGTTCAAAATAGATATCTACTGAACTGAATGGTTTCGGCAATCGGAATTGGTCCCAACTCCTAAATTTCCAATACGAGCCGTATTCAATACGTATCGGAAGGATCTTCGCATCTGTTAACTGTGCTAACTTCGCAGCGCCCGGGCCAAAACGGTATCGGGGGCCCCGGGGCCCGTCGGGAACGATCAAAATATCGTAGCCACTCCTAATCCTATTCTTCAACTCTACCAAAGCAGCCGCGCCACGGCGGGATGAGGACCCTCTCACTGCGTCGAGCTTCACATGGTAAGCCATCGCGGCGATAATTTCGCCGTCCTTACTCGGACTGGTGAGCACTCCCACCAGACGAGAACGCAGGTATTTCCAATACACGCCCAGTATCGCAAAGACTCGATTATGCCAAAGTGTCCAAATCATTGGATGATTCGGTGGGCTTTTTGTGATCCCTGCCAAGTCGTGAAGGCGCCATCGATAAGTCAGCGAGAAAAATCTTACCAGGCTCACTGCAGTCCACCCAATGAGGCGGCCCTTTAATGAAAGGTCTGCTTTCTTCGCTGTTGTTTGCCCTGCCTGAGCCATTACAGCATTCCCGCATCCCTTAGCACAGTGGTGAGTTGAACCTGTTGATCAAGCTTCTTCCGATAAATCACAGCAGCCTCCGAACTGGGTTCACATCGGGTTGATTCATCCAAAGCTACCAACCGGTTGCAGAGTTCTTCGTAAGAGCCTTTTCCATCTGCATGAGCCACCTGGATGGCCGCACCGAGACTTGCCCCTTCCGCAGTGGCGAGCCCCACGACAGGAACACCGAATGCATCCGCCGCGATTTGACGCCAGATTGCACTTTTGGAACCCCCTCCTGTCAATCGGATCTCTCCCGGGTTTAAACCGAGCTCATCGAAACGGCGTAAGCCATAAGCAAGGCCAAGAGTCGCCCCCTCCATCGCTGCTCGTGCGATGTGAGCCGGAGACCCAGATGTTCCTCCCAAGCCATGGATGACGCCGGTCCCGTTGGGCAGATTCGGCGTTCGTTCTCCATTGAGGTATGGAAGAAAATTAACTCCCTCCGCTCCCGCAGGTATCGAAGCAACTTGCTTTTCCAGCTCGTCATGATCCCAACCGAACCACTCGCGAACCTGCTCGGTCGCCACGGTAACGTTCATGGTACAAACCAAAGGCAACCACCGGTCAGTGCTGTCGCAAAACGCGGCGATTTCACCGTTGGGGTCAATAATCGGTTTATCGGCACATCCGTAAAGAGTACCAGACGTTCCAAGGCTAGCCGTGATTATACCGTCGACAATGTTGCCCGTACCGATCGCTCCCATCATATTATCTCCCCCTCCAGCACTAACAATAACATCGGAGCTGAGCCCCCATTCGCTGGCCAACTCTGGCAGTAAAGCCCCATGCATCGCGTTAGATGAGCCGAGCTCAGGCAGCATCTCATTAACACGACTATCCACAAAATTTATTAGGTCTTGTTCCCACTCTTTTGTCCGTATGTTGAGAAAGCCCGTCCCCGAAGCGTCGCCGTATTCCATCCTCTTAGCGCCGGTGAGAGAAAAATTGATGTAATCATGTGGGAGAAGAATAGCGGCAACCCGCGAAAAATTTTCGGGTTCGTTCTGCTTCAACCATAGCAACTTGGGAATCGTGTAACCCGGTAATATAGTGTTTCCGGCTTTGGCGATGAGGCCATTCATACCTCCAAACTCAGATGCGAATTGTTCGCACTGGTCGACCGTGGAAGTATCACACCACAGCTTGGCCGGGCGAACCACCTCATTGCTAGAATCGAGGACTACCAAACCATGCTGTTGGCCACTAACACCGATACCACGCACTCTTTCCTTGCCATTCCCCAGTTGTTCCAGACAACTCGCTACTGTTGCTTTTACCGCCGCAATCCAGTCGGATGGATTCTGCTCAAGATGGCCTGCCGGTAACCCGCTGATGAGTTGATAGGGTTGGCTCGCCTCGGCAACGATATCTCCAGATTCGAAATCAAGCACCACGGATTTTGTACTCTGTGTGCCGCTGTCTATTCCAATATAGAACATGAGCTATCGCTACTAGCGTTTCATATCGGGATCAAGCCTCTAAACAAGGATTCCCCCTTCAGAGCTCGGATTGACAAAAGCCCTGACAGAAACAAATCCCGAAAAACGTTAGGAGCCAGCCACCTGATCCACGTATCTTCGATTGTCGCGGGCTTCACCCTTTGGGCAGAAGTCCCTCTTTGAGCGCTTTAGCCACCGCTCCCGTCATCGTATTAACGTGCAGCTTGGAATAAATACCGCGAATGTGCTTATCGACGGTGTGGAAACTAAGGTCGAGTTGGTCAGCGATTTCTTTCTTGGTAAGGCCTTCAACCATCTGCTCTAAAACCTCCTTCTCGCGCTCAGTCAGTCCGTAATCACGACTCTGGGGTGCCAGATCACTAAACATGTCCAGAACTCGACGCGCAATCAGTGCATTTATTGGTGCGCCTCCAGCAAGAATTTCACGAATGGCGTCTGGAATTTCACCCATACTTGAAGTTTTCAGCAGGTAGCCAGAAGCACCGGCACAGATGGCGTTGAAGACCTTCTCATTGTCATCAAAGACCGAGAAGACGAGAATTTCGATTTGGGGGAGAGCCGTTTTAATTCGTCGAATCCCTTCGATACCACTCATCCCCGGCAGCCCAATATCAAAAAGCATCAAGTCAGGACGCTCTCCCGCCACTAAGGCTTCAATCGCTTCCTCGCACCTCTCGAACTGATGGACACACTTCATGTCCTTCTGACGATCCAGAACCCGAGCAACAGTGCGTCGGAGCGTTTCGTTATCTTCCACCACCCACACTTTAGTGGGCGACTTCGGGGTGTCTTCGGTTTCGGTTTCCTCGCTCATGATGAAAGTAGATGCGGTAACCTTGGTAGGTTTGTTGCATTTTGCATCCGAATTTTTGCCATGATTATGGCATAGGAACCGTGATGTTGATTCGAGTTCCTTCACTGAGAGCGCTGCGGACCTTCAAATTTGCTCCAATTGCCTGCGCCCGCATTCGAAGATTTCGGAGGCCGTTCCCTTCCCGGAACTCCTGATCAAGGTTATTAAACCCCCTCCCATTGTCCTCAATTAACATTTCGAGACGATTCCTACGGCAGTCGATAAGAATCAACACGTTGTTCGCCTCGGCGTGACGAACGATGTTGTTTAAGACCTCCTTATAGATCAGGAACAAGTCCCTCTTAAATTCGAGAGGCAAGCGCATATCGGTGCTCTCACCGCGCACTTCGAGAGAGTATTCGTGGGCCCGAAGCAACTTCGAAGCGGTTTCACGGAATCGAGTCAGCATCTGCTGCCATGTTTCCTCGCCCGGGCGAATCAACCAGACGATATCACGCATTGATTCGATTGTTTTGTCTGCGGTTAACTTGATCTCGGTCAACTCTTCGACAACGAGTTCGGGTTCATCAGTTTCGGTCTTACCGAGTTCCGCGAGAAGTGCGATGCTACTGAGGTTGCTACCGATATCATCATGCAGATCGCTTGCAATCCGCTGGCGCAGATCCTCGAGGTCCTTACGTCGCCTCACTCGCCCTCGTGAGAGTGCGATTAGGACAAACCCGAGTGTACCGGCTACCCCACTACCAGCTACAGTCACACCTCGAGTGACCGTGCGATCCACGAGATTAAGACGCTTTGATTCAAGTTCCCACCAGCGACGAGCTAAGCTGCTTCGCTTGCTGATACTCGACAACCACGCCTCGCTCGAAACTAAATTCCGTCGACTGCCGAACCCATCAACAAGGAACTGGGGCGCCCACCGCTCCGAATTTTCCTGATGCATCGCAGAAACCGTCTTTCCTAGGGCCACATTTCCACTGCCCGAAAAAATGACTAATTCGGCAAGATTAAACGCGATATTACCTCCCTTCGCGGGCCCCAGCACCGTGATCCTAACATACCGTCCATAGACATCATTAGATGTCAGAATAAGAGGATTTTCTCCGATCATGCTAATCCGCGACGGATTAAACCTCCCAAGAGTTTCAGCTTCGCTCATGTCGGGCGAACTGGATACTTGGATTTCCATCGGGTAAGGAAACCGCACCGTTGGATCGGGAACAGCATCAAGGGAATCGGCCAGGATGATTTGCACTTCATCAATTTTCATTTCCTCGCCGAGGTCCACCTGAACCCAGCTGTCTTTTACCGGCTTCTTTGATTTGGCCTTAAATCCCAAAGTCGGGCTGGATTCCAATCCGAGAGGAATGCCAAGGGTCGTGATGCCATCGCAAAGAAAGCGGGGCGACCACTGATTGCCTCGATCCTCACTGTCGAGAGCCTCTACTAATTTTCCTACTGCGAGATTCCTTCCTCGCTTCAAGATCATCGCCTCACTGAGCGCAAAGACCTGTCGCTTAGATTGCTGATCACGCCACATAGCGGTGGCAGTGATTCTAATATAACGACCCGTGAATCCCGCCGGAACTTCACGAAAAAAGGGCCATCGCTGAACAGCATTGGGGTCATCTACCCGACTCTCGACCATCGTCTCATAATTTCGAAACTCTTTCTCGTTCGATATATCAACTCGGAAATTTCTAGGAAACCCATAACCAAAGACCCGACTACCATCGATCTCGGCTGTCACGGGAAATAGGGCGATTGCATCCGGAGATACCGGTTCACCCATATCAATCTGGATCCATTTTGGCCGCTTTTTTAGTGAACCCGAATGGTAGCCAAAATCACTGACCCGCTGGGTCTCTCGTGCTGCCGCAGGGAGTGCTTCCAATTGCTCAATGATTCCTCTTTGAGCTTCCTCCAAATCTCGCAGATCACGGTTAAAGAGACGGGCCATGCGGTCGGCACTGGTCTGGCGAGGATTAACAACTGGATCAGACAGATCAGAAGGTAGAATTTCTGGCAACTCTCGCGTCGAGCCGCTTTGCCCGTCTTCCTCGGGAAATGGGGAAAGCTGAGCATAAGACACACCACTGAAAGCGAACGCTGCAGTGAGTAACGTGATCCATAAGGCTATGGCTACAAATGCTTTCAAAGGTAATGACTGCTTTTCTCCAATGAAACCCGTCCCAACGCTCAGTTCCAGATATTTAACGACAAAAATAGCGGGTTTCCAAAATGCCTCGAAGCCCCGCGCAACGCATTCAAAGCCTAATTATATTTCAGAGCTGCATTGACGCTCTACCTCGTTTTTCGTATTCCTGTTCATGCTAGCACGGAGGGTAAGAAAAAACGCTTCCTGCTAAATTTACAAAATCTATCTCTATCTAACACATATAATGACCGCTCTTGGAGGAATTCTTACCGCAGTTGGGGGCATCGGCTCCCTCGTCATATGGATCATGGCAATCGTAAAAGCATTTAAAGCAAAAGACACCGTTTGGGGCGTGCTTTCTATTTTCTTGCCGATCTGTGCTTTGATCTGGCTTTTCATGAAGAAACACACGAAGCTAGCTGTCTTCTGGATTGTTGCCATATTGCTTTATATTATTGGCTTTGCCCTTGCCGCTGGAGCCGCCGTCGCAGCAAATCCAGATTTGCTCATCCAGTAGTCCTTTTCCAAAACTCAGCTAAATTTCAAAAGCGGCTCTTCTTCGAGGAGCCGCTTTTTTATTGCCAGCATCAACCCGTGAGATCTGGCTCATAGGACCTGCTTCGCAACCTTAACATCTCTCCCAATTTGCTCCTTAAGAGCATCCACCCCATCAAATTTCTGCTCAGGACGAATATACTGAACAAACTCGACCTCCATCTCTTCTCCATAGATTTCGTAATCGAGATCAAACAAGTGGACTTCGAGGAGGCGCTTAATTTCGCCTCCTTTGACTGTGGGCCGATATCCCAGATTCGCAACGCCATCCCACGAATCGCCAGCACCCCTTGCACGAACGGCATAGACACCGGTGGGCGGTAACTGCTCGTGATAGACTGTGAAATTTGCGGTCGGGAAGCCGATCGTCCTACCCAGTTTCTGACCTTCGATAACCGTTCCCAATACCGCGTAGCTTCGACCCATGAGGGCTCTGGCGACGGAGAAGTCTCCCGCACCAACGGCTTCCCTAATACGAGTACTGCTGACGCGCATTCCCTTAGCCTCAATTGTCCTTACTCCGGTAACACTAAATGAAAGCTCCTCTCCAAGTTTTTTTAGCAGAGCGATATCGCCGGAGCGCCCCTTTCCGAACTGCCACTGCTCACCAACGCAGATTCTTGAAATACCATCATGGGAATGCCCGATCAAATCTCTGATAAACTCCTCACCAGTCTGTTCTGAAAATTTGCGGCTGAAGCTGATAAACAATGCCGAATCAATCTTCAGAACTCGGTCGAGAATGGAAAGTTTGTGAGCCGAGGCCGTTAACAAGCGGGGTGCATTCTGTGGAGATAAGACCTGAACCGGATGAGGATCAAACGTGACGACTACACTAGTCCCACCAGTTGAAGCAGCTGATTCCTTGGCCGCATTGATTACCGCTTGATGCCCCAAATGAACTCCATCAAAAACGCCGATTGCAAGATGAAGAGGACCGGAGAGGCGCTCTAAATCAGCAATATCATTCAGGACTTCCATGAAGAAGATTTAGCTGCCCACCTTAGTTCACGTCAAGCTCCTCGAAGTCGTGAAACCTCCGGAAGAGAATGCATTTTGGCAATGACGTCAGAACGGTCACCGTGCTTTAACTCCTCGAATGTAACGGAGCGCTCTAGGTCAAATTTACCTGAACGGGTTCGCCTCAGCGCCTTCAAAAAGGCTCCACAACCCAACTCTTGGCCAATGTCGTGGGCATATGTTCTAACATAAAACCCTTTGCTGCATTTCACACTAAAATCGATCGAGGGCAGATCTATGTCATCGATCCGGGAACTGTAGACGTGGACAAAGCGGGGGTCACGCTTCACCTCTTTACCCTGCCTTGCCAACTTGTAGAGGGGCACGCCATCCTTTTTGATGGCGGAAACCATGGGAGGAGTCTGGTAAAAGTCGCCCCTAAATTTGTCAAACGCTTCCTTAATCTGCTCCACTGTGAAGTCAGCCACTTCGGTTTCGGTTTCCACTTCGCCCTCGGCATCTTGGGTGTTGGTGGTCTTACCCAGCTCCATTGTTCCCGTGTATTCCTTGTCTTCAGACATCAAGAGATCCTGAATCTTGGTGGCCTTGCCAATGACAAGGATCAGCAAACCAGTCGCCATGGGATCGAGAGTGCCACAATGTCCAATTTTTTTCGTGTTTAAGGTGCGACGAGCAACGGCAACGACATCGTGAGAGGTCATGTCCTGTCCCTTGTCAACGAGAAGAACTCCATCAATGGTCTCAACGTTCATAATCAGTGCTCCGGCTTCAGCTTCGCTAGCCCGGAAGCGCGAAGAATATCCTGACCCGGCCAAATTGAAACCCGAAATTTCTGTTTCTTAACTTACCGCAACTCGACCAGGGGCTGATTCTCGAGAGGATCAGCAGACTCGGAAGGCTCTTCGCCCGAAACATCGTAGCAAATCAAGCGAGAACCCATTTCGTTTTGGTTGATAAAGAGACGACCGTTGCTGATCGCGGGAGGAGCCCATGTTTCAGGCGCGTAAAACAACCGCGCTTTCGACAGGATTTCAAAACCCCACGCATCTAATCGCATATGCAAAAGAGCACCGTTCTCGCTCAGACACAGAAAATTCCCGTCCACATGGATCAAATGAGCATGGCCTAGGCTGATAGGAATATCCCGCCCCTTCCACGGAATAGTAGTTTGATAAAAGGCCTCATTCCACAGGGCGCGACCGGTCGCGACATCAAAAGCCATCATCAAGCCACCGTTTCCACCGAATCCATAGATGACGCCACTGTGATAGATCGGAGTCTGAAACTGGCAACCAAACTCTGGAGAAGCCCATATCATTCTCGCCTTGAAATCCGCCCCATACTCCAGCATAACTCCACCCTTTCCATAGTCTTCGCTTAGAAAAACGCGGTTAGGCCCACAAGGAACCGCAGTGGCTGCATTGACGCTGGCAAAATTGTCGGAGCGCCACGAAAAGGCGTCGCTAATTTCACCTGACTCCGGACTGATACAAAGTAAGCCACCATGAGGGGGCTTCACCATCCCGCCGGCAAACACAAAAAGGCAATCCTGACCGTTGACCTCACCAATCACGGGCGAAGCATAGCTACCGTTCCACTCGTGATCCGCTTTCCAGACTAACTCACCGTTCCTCTTATTTAAGGCGACCACACAAGCTTCGTCGGCCCCTACGTGAACGATTAGCTTCTCATCATAGACAAGGGGGCATGATCCGTAGCCAAAAAAGAAGGGTGACGGACCGAACTCCAAAGAAAGATCTTTACTCCAGACCACTTCACCGGTCTCAAGCTGAAAACAGATCAAATCACCATCGTTTCCAAGCGTGTAGACAAGTTTGGTATGAGGGTCAATGACTGGGCTCGAACGAGGCGTATCGACGATCCCGTAGCTTTGGGCAACATCCACTGCGTAGGAGTGCTTCCATTTGATCTTACCGGTCATCGCATCAAGGCATTGAATTTCCTCCTCCTGATCAACTTGGTGGATAAAGACCAACCTATCACCCACAATCACGGGTCCAGAATGGCCCTTCCCTTTCTCACGCTCCCAAAGAATCGGGGGTCCGGACTCATCGAAACTCAAATTAAGACCGGTTTCGCTGCTGTGCAGATCCAAGCTGGGTCCGAGAAAGTGAGGCCAGTCTTCACTTACTGCGGGAGAGGCAAAGGCTGTCAAAATGACGAATGAGAAGAAACGAAACATGATTGCTAAGATAGGCCAGAACCCAAAAATCGAAGGCATTTTTCTTGGAAAATACCCCGTGATCCGGCCACCTTATATCTATGAATCAGTCTCCTCTTTACGGGAAAAAAGCCCTCGTCACCGGTGCCTCTAGCGGTATCGGCCGGTCTATAGTACGCGCGCTCGCCAGCGAAAAGGTATCCGTTGCTCTCATGGCAAGACGAAAGGATCGCCTCGAGGCGGTCTCCGGAGAAGTCCGCGAGAGCGGCGGTGAAGCCCATGTATCCGTGGTCGATCTCTCTGACCCATCAGCAACCGCTGCGGCGGTCAGGGAGGCCGCTGAAGCATTGGGAAATATCGATATCTTAGTGAATGCTGCCGGGGTTGCGGTGCAGGCGAGTCTTTCAGACGGCGACTACGAAGATTGGAGAACTATGGTCAATATCAACGTGCTTGGCCTTGCTAACGTCTCCCGTCTCACCCTTCAACACTTTCCTAAAACCGGCGGTCATATCATTAATTTGAGTAGCATGTCGGGCCATCGAGTACCGGGAAAAGGCGGATTCTACGCCGCAACAAAGTTTGCAGTCCGCGCGATGACAGAAGGCTTAAGGCAGGAGCTTCGTGCCTCAGGCAATCTTACTCGAGTGAGCAGCATCTCCCCCGGCTTCGTAGATACGGAGTTGTTAGACCTCTATTTTGCTGATCCTGATGATAGGAGCAGTAAATATGACCGTATCGGTTACCCTCTGCTTCAGCCCGAAGAAATCGCCGAACTGGTCATCCATCAGTTAACGATGCCAGCGACCGCTGAAGTGACTGATATTCTTGTTCGCCCAACCGCTCAGGCAACCTGATTAGAGCTTCAGCGCGTGCGTTGCTGCGAACATGGGAAACCAACCGTCCAATCTGGTGCTCTCAGCGTCCCAGTTATCCTCGTAGAAGCCCGTTATTGCAAATCCTGCTTCACATTGCCCTCCAAGCTGGGTTTCCCAGCTATGGCTGTATTCCACACTTAACTGAGCCTCAAGCATTTCGGAGAGCGATCGTTCATCAGCATGTTCCAAATCGGAGTAGGGAAGCCGATACTTCACCTCCAAATCTCCAGTTGCCTCCAACGCTTCATGGTCAAACAGGAAAAAGGCAGGATTCATGAAACCACAAAGTAGATGTCCCCCTTTTTTAAGGACTCGAGATGACTCTTTCCAGATCGGATCCAGCGATTCGGCAAAAACATTGGAAACCGGATTGAAAATCAGGTCGAACTCCTCATTTTCGATTTCCCCCATGTCAGCCATATCACCTTGGATTACTCGAACGTCAAACCCGTGTCGCGCGCAAGTTTCTGCATCCTTAGCCAGTTGAACATCCGATGCCTCATATGAAGTCACCTCAGCTCCGGCAGCAGCAAAAATCGGAACCTGTTGCCCACCCCCGCAGGCTAAAGCGAGAACCTTGATCCCCGTCAGGTCAGGATATTGCGGGAACCAGTTGGCCGGGACCGACTTGTTTGGGGTCAGGCTAACGCTCCAGACCCCTGATTTTGCTTTTTCGAAAACCTCATCCGGGTAGGGAGTGCTCCAACGGCAACCCTCTTCAGACTGCAAATTCCAAGCATTGCGATTGTATTCAACGATATTCATGCCTGGACTTGTCTACCTCAACTTCTCGGCGATGTCGTCAGCATATCCAGTCATTTCGAGAAATGCTTTTCCTACCACTTTGCCTTGATCGAGGTCCAAGATATCACAGGCCCCCTCCCAGTAGCTTATCCCTCCAGCACCCGCAGCCATTTCCTGTTCAGACATTGTCGGAATTAACTTGAAACGGCGTCTTTCGCCAGTTGCCGGGTCCATTGGGTGGATCTCAGGAGATGTGGGATAAGTCGCACCGGTTTCCGGGCTAGTCCAGGCACCGTCTTGGATCCAGTCGTAATCACGAAGAGTCAGGTGCGTCAGTTTTCCGTCCTCATCGATCCAGACAAGCTTCGAGTATGAAGAATAGCCGCCGTCCTCAGTCCTTAGGACATAGCCCATTATCTCCCGACCATCATCGAATTGAAAACAGGCCCAATTCCAACCGGTCTGGCTTCGATCCAACTGGCTGCTCGAGATCTCGTGATCCATCCATCCACCTCCGTTCACCGAAAACTCGTCCCCATTAAATCTTAATCGTCCCGAAACCATCAACCTCGGAAAGGTGATATAGTAGCTCGCGGCCGTTCCCTCAGGGCCTTTTCGAGAGATACCGTCTTCACCAAAAATCACAGGCCCTTTGCTCGGCTTCATCTCAAGCTCAAATGCTGCATCCGCCCCAACTCCTCCTATCAGATGCAGCACCTCTCCATCACGCCTTAGAGTCCAGTTTCCGTTCCTCAAATCGAGATCTTCGTCAGATGAAAAAGCATCCCAACCTTCCCGGTTTAGTCTTTCTTCATGGAGAAAAACGCCATTGTCGGGGTCGCTAATCCCCATATGGGCCATATAGATTTGGTCGGACCTAAATTCTCCTGATTCGGGATCTCCGGGTCTTTGACCCAGTCTGAAAAAAGTCGCTTGAAACCCAAATCGTCGCTCCCTCCCTTCAAAATGCCCCGTGACATACCACCACTCAATTTTGAAGTCCGCATGGCTGCCATGATCCCTCGGGAACGTCAACCTTGTCTCCGGGTCAGGAACCGCCCACTCCGCAGTGTAGACGAATCCGTTCAACACAAGCAACCCTATCAGTCCTGCTACCCAAGTTTTCATCATTAATCCTCCTGATCTGACTTCACCTCCGCATTCCGATACCCTACCGAATAGGCTACTGCCCCGGCAGTCACGAGAGTTATCAACGCGAGCATTACAAACATACTCCAGGGAACTTGATAAGTCAGAGTCCACCCAAAGCTCTGTGGATTGATCACTTCGATCAACACCCATCCGAGAGCAAAACTTATCAGGAATCCGCCGATGAGACCAGCTACAGCAATCCCCAAACCCTCTAACATGGCACCGCTCGCGATTTCCTTACGCGTTGACCCAAGTGACTTTAGGGTAATGAGTTCCTCCTTGCGCTCAATCAGCAAACCTGCCAAAGCCAAGCCAAGTCCTGACACTGCGATAAGAACAGCAATCCCTTCCAAGGCATAAGTCACCGCGAAGGTCTGGTGAAAAATTCGTAATGAATCCTCTCTTAGCCGCTTGTTTGTCTGCACTTTCAGCGAAGGAAACGCAGATCGAATGGTTTTGGCCAATTCTTCGGGATCGGAACCGACTTCGAGGTAAAGAGCCATATTTGTGATCGAATCATCGGAAAACCAATCCTCTGTAAAATTGCGATGAACCACCACCATGCCTGCCTCGTTGCCATAGTCGGCGTAGAGCCCTGTTATGTTCAGCGCCTTTGGTCCGGCGGGGGTCGGCAATCTCAGCGAATCCCCTTTTGTGACAGCGAATCGGCGACTGAATGACTCACTGATCCAGGCGGGAGTTTCATCACCAAGCAGCTTCAGCAAATTTTTTTCACTCTTATCCCTGGGAGCGTCCAGCCATATCATCTGAAGAGTCCGATCTGGATCATCATTATAATCCGATGCCCCGAGGACTGTGTCCTTCCCATCGAGAGTAAACCGATATTGCCTCAGCACATCGACTCCACTAACCCCCGGCATCTTTTCGATGCGCTGCCAAGTATCAGAGGCGAGGCTCGATCGATTGTCTACCGAAGAGTTGCCTCCCCCAGACACATAGAGGTCCGCCTTCAGGATCTGTTTGATCCAGGCTGTCAACGTGCCCTCAAAGCTTGCCACCAAAATACCCATAGCAGCGGACATTCCAATCGCCACTGCCAAACCGGCCGCGGTTAAGAGATGTCGGCCTGCCGGCCTCGCTATTTGGCTTGCGGCATAGCGACTCAATGCTTTTTGACGTCCTCCTACTTTGCGTATCGATCTCGAAACTAGGGGAAAAAAGACACCGCTTAAAATACTCCCACCAACCACCATAAAGACCGCAGCCAAATATCCCCCGGCGGGAACCGCCGGCCCGTTCTTAACCACCCAGGGGGGAATCAAAGAGCTTGCTCCACCAGCGAGGATCAGGGCGATGCCGAGCCAACGTTGCCTGAGAAGGGCCAGTCCACCTTGCGGGGCACCCTGTCGCATCATTTGAGCCGGAGGAGTCTGAGCAGCATCTCTTGCTGGGATCAGAACCGCCACAAGACTGGCAAAAACACCGAAACCCACCGAGAAAAGTATCTCACCCAGTTCGAGGCGGATCGCGTTCGACGTTGTTTCGTAGTAAAGCGTATTCACCGTCCGCCCGATCGCACCAACCATTACCTGCGCGAGTCCCACTCCAATGAGCACTCCAAGAACGCTGCCCATCACCCCTAGGACTAATCCCTCAAACACCCATGATTTCTTTATCTCAAGCGGCGTCACTCCCAAGGACCGCAACACCGCCATTTCCGGCCGCCTCTTAATCACTGCGGCCTCCATCGCCTGCATGATCAAATAGGTCCCGACGAGAAGGGCCAGCCCGGACAGAATTGTTAGATTGAGGCGAAACGCCGCACTCATCTGTGTCACGGATTCCTTCCGCTGTTCTGGAGTCTCTAGCAACCAACCGTTCTTCACCGCGATCGCACCAAGAATCTCGGAAGCGTCGAACTCAGTCGCGGTGCGAAATGCTCCCTCAGGAAATCGCACTTCAATTCGACTCACGCCTGACAGGCCAGCCATTATTTGTAGCGATGGCAGATCAACGAGAATAAGGTTTTCAGGGATGGATGGAAGATTCGGGTTTTCCGGAAGAATACCGCCTATCTCAACGGGCACCTCTCTGTCTCCGAACAGAAGAGTCAATTTGTCCCCCACAGAAACCCCTCTCGACTGAGAGAATGCATCCCCACTAAAGACAAGGCGATCGGTATTCAAAAAACTTGCGCCGCCCGATTCGCGTTGAGCATTAGACTGAGGCCCCGAAACACCTCCTGCATAGTTCACAGCATTCTGCATCGCAACGAGATCAAGCCCTACAACCCTGACGAGACGCTCGTCAGACCCGGCAATTATGCCTGTGGTCTCTACCACAGGAAACAACCCAACCGGTAAAGAACCCAACTCACGCCTTACATCCCGAAGCGATCGATTCGAAATCAAGCCCGCCGAAGGTCGAAGCTGGTAGTCACTCTCTCCGGATAGAGACTCTGTGAATATACCAAACCCCGAGACAGCCGCCTTGTTGGCTAGTCGAATCGACAGGAAAACAGCAACTCCTAAGGCAATGATTAGGAGCAAGACGGTTGTCAGTTTCCACTCGCGCAGCCAGTGACGCCATCCAATGCGAGACCAAAGCCAACTGGTCTCATTAGCTGTTTCCGTTGTGGCAGGCATCTTACTTCACACCACAACGCCCTCCTCCAAGAGCAGTCCATCCCGCATTTCGACCACCCGGCTGCAAATTCTGGTGACCTCGCGACTGTGTGTCACCATCAGCATGGCGATTTCGTGACGGTCACTGAGAGACTCCAACAAATCGAGGATTGCTTCACCTGTTTTGGAGTCTAAGTTTCCGGTGGGTTCATCCGCTAGGATCATTCGGGGACGAATGCTCAAAGCACGAGCGATCGCAACACGTTGCATTTCACCACCACTCAGCTCGTGTGGAAAGGCCTCAGATCGGGATTCAACCCCCACTTCTTTGATGAGACGTTCGACACGGTCTAGTCGTTCGGTTACCTCGACGCCCTGTAAATGGAGGGGGAATTCAATATTTTCGCGAACCGAGAGCGTGGGAAGCAAATGAAAAAACTGGAATATCGTACTGACCGTTTCACGACGCAAGCGACAGAGACCGTCTTCATCGAGCGTATTCAAATCGACCTGATCCAACTGTATTGACCCGCCATCAGGCCGATCGATACCTCCGATACAATTCAAAAGAGTGCTCTTACCTGAGCCAGATGGCCCCATCAGCGCAACCCTTTCACCACAATCTAGGGCCAATGAGACCTCCTTGAGAACGGGAACAGATCCATATGATTTTGTGAGCCTCGATACTTGCAGCGCCTTCATTTTTCTTCACCGTATGTAGATTACGTTGGCCGCTGAAGGCTGGAACACCCTTTCACGGCGGAATCGTCGATCTCAACCCTTTCGAACCAATCATGCCCCTCTTTCCAATTCAAATGCCGCAACTCGGCGAATCTATGGCCGAAGCCACCCTCCAAAAGATATTATTTTCTGCTGGCGACGGAGTTACCGCCGACCAGAACCTTTTTGAAGTCGAGACTGATAAAGCCATGATGGAGGTCACGACGCCCTGCAGCGGCACTATCATCGATGTGGTGGCTGAGATCGGCCAAAGCTATGCCGTGGGCTCTACCCTAGCCCATATCGAAGCAACTGAAGAAGATGCGGCTAAGGCCGGCCTGATCAAGCCAAGCGATACCGGAACAATCACCCCTGTCAGCGATGAAAAACCCGGTAATGAAGCCTCTGAAAATCTCCACTTCAAAATCGATGAGGATGACGTCATTACTCAGGATGAGCCTCTTTCGGTGAAGCCCACCGTCGACAGTGGACTACCAGTCCCCGTTCGTTCCTCTGTCTACCTGAGCCCGAGGATGCGTCATCGCATGGATGAACTCGGCCTCAATGCGGCAGACTTAGCCGGCCTTCCAGGCAGTGGTGCAGGAGGACGTGTCACGGTAGAGGACTTCGAAAAGTTCATCAGCGAGCTGCAAGAACACAAGATGACCGATGCCTCACCGATGAGGATTGCGGTTGCTGATTCAATGAGACGCAGTTGGACGCGTCCTCTCGCTACGGTGACTGTTCCTATCATCATGGACTCGGTGATAACACACCGGAAGTCTTTGACCGAAAAGCCTGGCGTCACCCTCTATGCCATTCGTGCCCTCGCGATCGCAATATCAGAAAACACTGCGGTTGCCGGACGACTAATTGGGAATCGAATAGTTCACCCAAATGCGATCGATATTGGTTTTGCGGTGGAAGTAGAAGATGGAGTCCTTGTTCCCGTCATTCGCGACGTCGATCAAAAGACTCTCTCGGACATGCAAGGATCGTACGAAGACCTCGTGAAGCGAGGTCAGGAGAGGCGCCTGCCTCCGGAAGCTACTGGAACAGGCATTGCCACGGTGACTAACGTAGGGCCGTTTGGCATCACCGACGCGACCCCAATTCCACTGCCCGAACAAAATTTAGTGCTAGGTCTCATGGCAGGAAGAGCGACTCCTTTCTGGGATAAGGAAAAAGAAGCATTTATTCCAAAACTTGAGAGCAAGTTCATTCTCAGCTTCGACCATCGAATTCTAGATGGCGGAGCGGCCGGGCGCCTCCTTCAACGAGTGGGCCAACTACTTCAGGAACCGGAAAATTTATAATACAATTTAGAAGCTAATTGGTGACGAATCTAACCTTAGCAGATTCGACGCGAGGTCTCCACCTGCGAGTTTTACATCAAATCACCACCGAGCACACTCATGCGGGACTGTGAAACGTGAGAGACTTTTATGTTGAAAGACTTCCGCCTCAGCCATCCCGATGCGGCATGCAGATGACACCAGTGAGATAGCTAATACCATCTGTGGCGATTCCGAAGTCGATGCGACTCTGCGGTAACCAAAACCGTTTGGAAACATCGTTCCACTGCGAAAGCAGAGGGATAA
>DCQY01000078.1:35442-44646 GCA_002323995.1 Akkermansiaceae bacterium UBA1506
CGAAAGCAGAGGGATAAACTTTTAATATTTGGCTGGATAGCCATCCCGTCCTAAGACCAAGGCAATCCCCTGCGATCCAAGCTATGTCTTCTCAGCTTCAGAAGCGGCTTCAACCTTTTCCGCGTCGATAGCTTCTTTCCCTAAACTTTCCATCACCCAAACGATCACAAAACCTAACACCATGATTCCAATGGCCAGGCCGGTGCCGACAGAAAGGTCCGGCAGGAACCACTCGTAGCCAATTACCTTATCTTTGGCCTTACCAGCTACTTCAAAGGTTTGAACGATCTCCTCTTTCCACGGCCAGATAATAAGTAGTGAACCCGCCACAAACCCAGTCAGAAGAGCGACTGCCTGATCGTGATATCGTTGAAAAATCCACGCGAGAATATGACTGAGCGCCACTACGCCAATAACCGCTCCAATGCCAACTGGAATGAGGACGGTCAGGACGGCGAGATCACCACCAGTCAGGCGTGATACCGACTCGATCATAATGAGTTGGTAATTCCCCATCAGAAGCAGAACAAAGGAACCAGAAAGGCCTGGGATAATCATGCTAGCCATGGCGACCACGCCACAAATCAGCAAGTATGAAACTGAATCGTTTTGCGAGGCGGGCTTCATCAACGCAACCGTCACGGCAATGCCTGCACCTACCAAACAGCATGTGAAAGGGCTGGCAGACCAGCGCTTTACTTGCCTTCCCACAAAGAAGATCGATGCAAGAATTAAGCCAAAAAAGAATGCATAGACATAAGTTGCGTGACTTTTGAAAAGGTATTCCAAGACCTTTGCCAGAGTCAAAATACTCACAATTACGCCACCGCCCAGACAGGAAAGGAACCAAAAATCGACCTTTTCTGCGAATGCGCGGAACTGTCCTTTTAGCAGCAACTTAGCGGCGGTCACGTCAAAACTCTTAATCGCATTGATGAGACGTTCATAAATGCCGGTAATAAAAGCCACCGTTCCACCGGATACCCCTGGAATCACATTGGCCGCCCCCATACCAACCCCTTTCAGGAAAACAACGATCGGCCCTTTCATTACTAATAATGCTGCTCAACCTTTATAGGCGGCTTGCATCTCTTTAAGTAGTCTCTTACTCGCCATTTTCTTAGCGCTGGACATGCGATCGATGAAAAGCTTGCCCAAGAGGTGATCTGTTTCATGCTGAATAGCTCGCGCAAAGAGTCCATCAGTTTCAATGAGCAGTTTCTCGCCGTCCAGAGTGGTGACCTTTGCTTTCACCTCGGACGGACGAGTGATATCTCCTTGTAGTTCGGGGAATGAAAGACAACCTTCTACCTCAGTGTCTTTCCTTCCGATAAGCTCTAACTCCGGGTTAATAAAGATCAGCGGACAAATCTCTTGGAGGGTCTTGTTCTCACCATTCACCCGAAGATAGCTGATGCACTCGGGGTTGTAGGAAACATCAACAATTGCCAACTGGATCGCTTCACCAACCTGCTGCGCGGCTAATCCGACCCCATTGGCGTCATACATCGTTTCCAGCATATTCGAGGAAAGTTCTCGAATCTCTTTGGTCACCTCCTTCACAGGAGCACCGACTTTCCGCAAAACCGGATCGGGATAAAAGACTATCTTTAGAATCATTGGGAAAACCTACTGGGCTATCTTACCTCATCTTTCAGCCCGGCAATAAAAAACCTCAATCATCGAGCAAAATGCGCAACGGTAGCTCACCGATCTCCAAACCGGCCTTAGTCACTGCGTCCCAGACCTCCACCATCAGACCGAGAGGCGCCCCCTCGTCTGCTTTCAACTCCAACTCGTCATCACTAGTTTCGCTGAATCGAAGCAAAGCCAGCGGGAGAGAGTCCATCTCGATGATCTCGCTGCCGAGAGACACTTTACCATCTTTGCTCAAGGATAAGGCTACTCGGGGAGTCTCATCACCCTCTGCTGCCATCTCCGAGGACTTAGGCAAATTAACCTTAACCGACGACTCACGCTTTTTGAACGTTGTCGTTACGATAAAGAAAATCAGCAGAATCGCGAGGATATCGATCAAAGTAATGATCGGCACCGTCGGCTTTGCTCTCTTTTTTTGGTAGATATTCACAACAGACCGCCCCCCTCTTCCGCTTCACGCCCAGACTGTTCGATCGCTTCGACAAGCGATTGGTCTGGAGTTTTCATCGCCTCCCTCACATGGGCGGTTTCGGCTTCATACATGGAGGGACCTCCATGCTTGTAAAATTCCGTCAGGAGTTGCCCCGCGATTACCTCAAACCGTGCTGCGACTCGCTCGAGGCGACGGGTGAAGAAGGAGTGGAGAATCACGGTTATCACCGCAACAACCAGACCGGCGATCGTCGTGTTAAGTGCCACTGAAATCCCCGCTGCTATCTTAGAAGGATCCGTCACATCGCCACCAGATGTCCCTAAGGTAGCAAACACACTGACGAGACCACTGACTGTCCCTAACAATCCAAGCAGCGGAGCGATAGTGATCACTACCTCAAGAACCCCCATCCCTTTTTCCAAAGTAACCATCTGCTCTTTTGCGGTAGCTTCGACCGCCTCACTCGCTGAATCGCGCGACTCAAAATCCGGCGAGAGCGCTTCTCTGCCGATTCGGCCCATTGGACTCTCACTGGCACGAAGCGCCGCCAACAAATGGGACGCCTGGCCTTCATCGAAAATTCGATCACAGCGGTGAAGGTCATTTCGAAGATTGATAGGAATCACGGAAGACCACTTCAGGGTTAGCGCCCGATGAATACTCACGGCGATTCCGAGGAACGAACATGCCACGATAAACGCCATGAAAATACCTCCTGATATCAAAAAATTCCAAACCTGTTCGTTCGCACTCGGCTCTAGCATAATGATCTCTTAGTAAATAATAAAATCGTAATCGAGGTCCAGTCCACCAACACCAAGAATGTCGGAAACTTCTTTCGGCATGGACGGTATCTCTGCATCCATTACCGCCTTTAGCGAGAATTCTACCATGAGCGTATTCGCCTCGTTCTTGACAACGCGAAGATTGTGAATCTTACCATATTTGTCGACCCGCATCTCTAGCTTCAGAACACCCCAAGTGACGTTTCCCTTGTTCCTACCCAGATAGCGATACCACATTTTCCCAATCGCATCATGGACTTGTTTTTTGTAATTACCGATCGGAGTCTCCTCAGCATCGACGGCATTTTCGCCAGTGTTGCTTACGGTGCCATTCGAACGACTTTGGATCCTTTCGCGAGTATAACCTTCAACGAAAATACCCGCGTCAGCGACGGCGACCGCTTCCGGTAATTGCTTCTCTCTCGTTTCTAACTCGGTCCGCGCCCCCCCTTTATTTCCGACTGTGCCAGACGCCATTACTTTTTCCTGCTCAGGATCAAGCTTAGAACCGACTTCAGTTTTTTCATCGCTGTCAGATGCAAATTGATTTTCACCCTGCTCAAACATCTCCCGAACCCGGGCGTTTGGATCACCATTACGATCGGAGAATGTTTTGCGCATTGCGTCTTTGGTCTTATCTGACTCAACGGCAGAGCCGTCAGGGCGGAGGCTACGATCTGCAATAGCCTCAACGGGCGCCTCCCAAGAGCCCCCAGCATTATCAGCATCTTCTCCTCCCCGCGATATTGGGCGGGAGAGATCTTCGCCTTCAACATCTGCCTTGAATCCCGATTGCAACGCTAGACTCACTGTGGGCTGATCTAAAGATGACTTCGAAGTGTTCAACCCCGTCGAAGCTAACTGGCCCGTTTCACCAGCGTTATATTCGCGAGTCTCCAGCTCAAAAATATCAAATCGATTTTCTCCAAGAAGGGTCGGGCCTTCTCGCTGAGGCAGGCTCGTGTCGGGAGCCAATTCGCTTGCCTTTGAAGTATTCCGATCTGATTCAAAAACTGCTCCTTCTGGAGCTTTCGCTTCAGGCCGGTTTGTATCAGTCCCAATGTAAGGACGAGGCAGAATGGAATTTGTCTCGGACTTTAACTCTGGCTCCGGCTCCTCGACCTCGAGGCGCTCCATCAACTCGCTCATGTCGATCACAATCTCGCTTGGCTCCTTTTCTTTGCCTGGAGGGTCCAAACTGGCGGATCCTAACTCACTGGTAGCCAGCAACACGAACACAGCTGCAAAGATAAGCACGTGAGCGATCAGTGCCCCGGAGACGCTGGCAAAAAATTTCTGCTGCTCTGACATGCCTGCTGTCATTTAACTAAAGCGTTTTTCGCGCGAAATGAAAGAGGTATTGCTGAGCGTAGCCAGCATTCCTGCCAAAGTAATTTGAGGCCCACGCCTGCAATTGCCTGCCCTTCAAACGCTTTCTGTAGTGTTCTCTTAGAATCCTCTCGATCCACACATCAATGGGAAAAGCTCCCCATCTCCCCGCGCCAAAGAGAAGCGCACAATTGGCCACTTTCTCTCCGACCCCGTGTAAACGGATCAGCTCTTTTTGTGCTTCCGACTCACAAAGCTCATGCTCAACTGCTTCGAGGTCGATCTCTCCTGAAGCCAGCGCTTTTGCCGCGAGGTCGAGCGACTTCGCTCGGTATCCGAGTGCACATGCCCTTAATTGTTCTTCCCCCACCTCGGCTAGCACAGAAGGAGAAGGATATGCGTAGAAAGGTTTGCCATTCATCTGATAACAAGCACCATACAACTTTCTAATTTGAAGCGATATCGCCCTTATATGGGCAACTTGCTTCAAAGAAGAAGTGATAAAGGTTGCGAGGCACTCCCAAAGTGGCTGTCGGGCTATTCGAATGCCAGGGCAATAATCAATGGCTCTTGCTAATACTTCGTCGTCCTTCGGGAAGGTGTCATGAATTGCTTTAACATTCTGATCCAATCCGAAATATCGAGTAATCGACTGGAGATCAGGTCCACTGATCCAGACCTCGCTGTCATTCCTCTGTGCAATCCATGACGGTGGCGAATCTCCAATGCAACCCGCATACCCTTCAACTCCATCCAACGCGAAAGGCTCCCAATGAAACAACTGTCCCGATTTCAGGGTATCTGAGAGAGAAAAAGGGTGTTCTAACCGATATGACTTCATCCCAAATACCGTCCTTTTTCGGGAACCGCTACTAAAACCAGACAGCTCAATCACCCCTAGTTTACAAAGAAGCCAAGACTTCCGAGCTCCGCCGCCAAATCAACATGATTCACAACAACCGCTTCAGGCACATTCAGGACTGCTGGTGAAAAGTTTAGAATGGCCTGAATGCCCGATTCTACAAGTATGTTTGTTACCTCTTGCCCCGCGGACTCGGGCACCGCAACGATACCCACGCGCACCGCGTGTTCGGCCACGTAGTCTCCTAGTGAAGAAACGTGGTGAACGGGAACTCCCATCTCCTCGGTTGGCCCCTTCACATTTGAGGGCTCCGCATCAAACGCAGCGATAATTTCAAAACCCTCCTTACGGAATCCGCCATAGCGGATTAAGGCAGCTCCGAGATTACCCACCCCGATAAGCACGACTGGTTGGAGCATCGAGAGTCCCATTACCCCAGAAATAGCTGCGGAAAGGGTCTCCACACTGTAACCCAAGCCTCGAGTGCCAAACTGCCCGACATAGCCTAAGTCCTTGCGCAGTTGGGTTGATTTCACGCCTGCTGCGCTGGCCAGGTCATCCGAAGAGACCGTGTCAACACTCTGCTCGAGAAACTTCTGGAGACAGCGTTGGTATAGAGAAAGGCGGTAAACCGTCCGCTTAGGTATGTCGATCTTTTCCACAAGTTAAGAATTATTAGTAAAAGATATGCCCAAATGACCTTTAAGTCACCGTCTTTATGACGCGCGGAGAGAGCGAACAATTGAGAGAAATTTCGCAATTCATCGCTTTTCTAGTCGCAGCTACAGCGCGATTACTAGATCTGTAAATCTACATTTTCCAGTTCCCCACCTGCCAAAAGCCCTCCCATCACAACCGTACGTTTGAGCCTGGAATTCGGTGCCACTTCGCATCCATCCCATAAAATGCTTTCCACAATTTTGGCTCCCTCACCGATAGTCACTTCACTGCCAATCGCAGAAAGATCGTCAATCTCTACGCCGTTCGCGATCCTAGCTGTGTTCGCAATTCGCTCTAGGCCTCCATCCACCGCGTATCGAGGAAACCCCTCGTGCGGCATCTTTAATGCGTCCAAATAAGATTCGCGCTCTCCAAGATCAGTCCACAAACCTTCGTCCACAAGAATTCCTCCGACTTTCTCGCCCTGTCGAATCGCTTCAAGAAAACAAAGAACCACTGATTCGATTTTACCGGGACGGATAAAATCAAGAAAGCGAGGTGAAATAAAATAGATGCCAGTGAACTGGTATCTCCCTTCCCAATCCGGCCTCAGTTGGCCTCGCAGGTCAACCACCTCTCCAGTACCCTCATCAAATCCTACCCGCAACTCGTCACCTTCGGAGCGGAGAAGAAGAGTGACCAGATTATCTGAATCACAATGAGTCTCCCAAGCGCTGCGCAAAGGGAGATCAGTCAAAATGTCTCCATTATAGATCACAGAAGACACATCTGTCGGGAGCCAATCCCGAATATTGTCAATTCCTCCTGCGGTATCGAGCAGAGTCGGCTCATGTCGAAAACTGAGATTAGTCCCGGAGTAGCCGCCTTTTGGAAAAGCAATATCGTAAGCTTCAGCACAATGATGAGTGTTTATCATGAACTCTTTCACCTCGAGTTCGGAGATCAGGTGGTCCAATCCGAATGATATGAGAGGTCGATTCCAGACCGGCACTAAAGGCTTCGGCAGAGATTCGGTAAGCGGCCTTAACCGAGTGCCTAAGCCAGCTCCGAGAATGAACGCCTTGGGTACAGTTAACATGAAGCCGCAAGGTTCCCTCCTTTTCCCCTCCAATCAACCTCGATTGACCGACCGAATTTCCAAGACTCTTTCAACTCTTACGGATTTCTGTGACGTTCACCCGCCTATTAGAAGTTTGCAGGCAAACAGAATCTGTTTCACCTTGTCCTATGGCATACATCATCAACGGAGAACACATCGGAGACCAAGTCATCGAAGATGAGTTCGAGTCGATCAAAGATCACTACGAGAGCATCGGCGAATCGATTTGCTGTGATCGAGATGAGGAGATTCGGAACCTCTCGCACGAAAACGTAATCAATCGAACCCTCCTTGAACAGAAGTCGATATCCAAATACGGCGAGGCCGAAGAAGCTGCAGTAGAGAAACGCTTCGAAGAAGTAATCGCCGAGCATGGAGGTGAGCAAAACTTTTACGATAACACCGGATTTAACCCGGGCGATGCATCCGTCATTAAGAGAAAACTGAAAAGTCGCTTAATGATCGACCGACTGCTCGAGGATGAGTTGGGAAAGGAGGCCTCTCCCACAGACGAAGATCTGAACAAATTCTATCAAGAGAATATCGAAAACTACATGTCAGAAGAACAGGTTCGCGTCAGCCAGATTTTCGTTGAACCGGCAAGTCAAGATGCCGCGAAGGAAGCTTTTATCGCCCTCCGGGCTGTTCGCCAAGAACTCCTCCAAGGAAAAGACTTTGACGAAGCCGCCCGGGAACACAGTTCAGATGGGGACCGTGAAGTTGATCTAGGCTTCATGAAGCAGGGCGAAACTATGCCCGAGGTGGAGGCGATTACCTTCTCCATGAACATTGGCGAAATCAGTCCCATCGTAGCGACACATTACGGTTTTCATCTCTTTAAGGTCACCGGCCACAAAGAACCAGAACCCATTCCCCTCGAAGAAATCGAGGGTCTTTCGGAGCGGTATCTTGCTGAGCAAAAAGCCAAGGCAATCGACGACTACATCAAGCAACTCAAGGAAAACGGCTCAGTCGAAGAGGTTGCGGAGCCGGCGTCCGATGGAAGCTAGATGTCAGCAAGTTTTACGATGATAGCGGCCCGCGACCCGCACTCACGCACCATTCTCTGAGATTTCCGAGTTTTCTGTCGACTGGGGCTCTAGCAAAGTTACCAACGACGCGTACCTAGGCGCGCGGAAGATCAACTCTGGGATCTTTACCCAGAATGTTATATTGCCCGGCTTCTTTTGCCTTGATACAAGGGCCACTCGCCTTCACCCAGGACGCGAAATGCTTGCTCTCTTTGTGCTCAAGGAAGGCTTCTCGACTCGCATAGATTTCATAGATGGCGAATTTGGAGACGTCATCTATATGACGCGACCACTCCCAAGTTAGACAACCTGGCTCTGTGCGACTGTGCGCCGCATTCCCCTCAAGGGCTTCGATAAGGGTAGCCTCTGTTCCAGGGACGGCTTCGATCGTAACAACAACTGCAAACATGTCGGAACCCTCCGGAGTTACTCTACTAAGGCAAGGACAGGTTCGTGTTCAAAAAACACAAATATAGCAATGCTGAAACTTGCTTTTTAAAAACAAGTCTGGTGACCAAAATCAAAACCCAAGCCCAGGAGGCAAGCCCATCCCAGCTGTTAACTTACTCATCTCGGCCTGACCTTCGGCCTTGCCCTGTTCAATCGCTTGTTTCACGCCGGTCAGCACCAAGTCTTCGAGCATCTCTACATCTTCCGGATCAATGACGGCAGGATCAATTTTGATGGAAACCACATCCCCTGCACCATTCGCTACCACGGTCACTTTTCCTCCGCCGACACTCGACTCGAATACTTTATCAGCAAGTTCTGCCTGCATTTCGCCCATCTTTTTCTGCATCTGCTGGGCCTGTTTCATCATCTTTGCGATGTTCATAATTTATTTTTAGAATCTAGGATTTAATAACCCGAGCTTCGAAAGCAGAGAGCGCCTTCTGGATCAGGGGGTCGTCTTTAAAGTTGTTTTCAGAGTCCGCGGGAGCAGATGTGCTTGAAGCCGTTTCCGAAGGGGGCGGGTCAGCCCAAGTTTCTGCAGACTCCTCTCCTTGATCAAGCGCTGGTTCCACCGCCGTCAAGTCATCCCGCACCTCGATGGTCAGTTTCACCTTCCCACCGGAAAATTTATTGAGGCATTCCTCGATTTCATTTTCGTAGCGGCTCAGTGAGTCGCTGAAAAACGCCTGTGGCCTCGCAAAACCAATTACGAATTCTGAGCCATCATGCCTCACGAACTGAGCAGCGCTCAACCAAGTATCAAAAAGCGGTTTCTCCTCAATGAGAGCGGCTTTCGAAGCATTCCAGAGAGACTCTCCTTCAAGATGATTGCCTACCGCTTGAGAATCTATTGCCGAAGGGGCAACGTCGGG
>DCQY01000078.1:44997-89813 GCA_002323995.1 Akkermansiaceae bacterium UBA1506
AATTCACTAAAGGCTCTTGGGCTGTCTCGGCGGGAGGTGCTTCCGTAACGGAAGGTTGCACCTCCTTACGTGTCTGGGAACGCTCAGAAGAAACTGGTATTGGACTGGCAGGAAGATCTCCCGCCGCGCTCGCCGCAGAAGAAATTAGAGAAATGACGTCATCAATTGAGGATTCTTCCATCGCCTGAATCGATTTGATAACCCCAATCTCTAAATGAAGTTTTTTATTCGGAGCCCACTTCATACGAGCATCAGTTTCAGCAAGTAGGTCAATCATCTTTAGTAGTCGCTGAGTGTCGACCATTTCTGCCTGCTTCGTCACAGACTCGCGAACCTCGACCGACATCTCACCAGTGCTACCGTCGGGGTCAACTTTGCTCACAAGCACGCCACGAAAATGACCGATCAAATCTCCCAGCAATTTGGAAATATCTTTGCCACTTTCACTATGAGCATGGATTGTTTCGAGCGCTCCGGAACTGTTGCGACCCAGGATCTGAACTGCCAGTTCTGAGATCGCCTCACCCGAATTGAATCCAAAAATTTCGAGGACGTTATCTTCTTCGATTCTATTGCCACAAAAGGCCACCAGTTGGTCCAGCATAGACTGAGCATCCCGCATACCACCTTCGGCACCCTTTGCAATTGCAAAGGCGGCGGCATCAGATATCTCAATTTTCTCTTCGGTCGCTATGAACTGGAGGTGCTCAGCGATGATGCCAGTCGGAATCCGGCGTAGATCGAACCGTTGGCAGCGACTGATGATTGTTGGCAGAATTTTTTGTGGCTCAGTGGTTGCGAAGATAAACTTCACGTGAGGTGGAGGCTCCTCGAGTGTCTTCAGCAATGCATTGAAAGCTGCCGTTGTCAGCATATGCACTTCGTCGATGTAATAAATTTTGAATTGGCCGGAACTAGGAGCAAATTTGACGGTGTCACGGAGTTCACGAACTTGATCCACGCCGTTGTTGGAAGCTCCATCGATTTCCAGCACGTCTAGGCTGTTACCCTCAGCGATCTCAAGACAAACCGGATCGTCAGGATCAAATTTAGCACTCGGGCCGTTGGGACAGTTCAATGCTTTTGCAAGAATCCTCGCTGTCGAAGTCTTACCGGTGCCCCTAGGCCCCACGAAAAGATACGCGTGGGCAAGACGGTCTTTCTCAATGGCATTCCGCAAAGTCTGCACCACATGGTCCTGACCCAAGACATCTTCGAAAGTGCGGGGGCGGTATTTCCGCGCAAAAACTTGATAGGTGTTACTCACAACTCCCACTGTAGATAAGATTCCGAGAAGGAAAATGAAGAATCAAAGAAATTTGCGCCCCATTCCACGAAAAGGTCTCAGGCGCCCGAAGCTTCCTTCAACGTTTTGAACCGCCTTAGCGTCTCTTCTCGCTCACGGCTATGATCCACCATCGGTGGCGGATAATTGGGAGCTATGGATTCACCGGGTGCCGGGGCTTTCGCCAGAGCCTTGGGATCCACCCCAGCCAACTCAGGGACCCATCTCTTCACGTAAACTCCCTCTGGATCATAGCGACTCGTCTGGGTCCAGGGATTCTGAATCCGAAAGTAGGGAGCTGCATCAGCCCCCGTTCCGGCTGACCACTGCCAACCGCCGTTATTTGATGCAATTTCTCCATCGAGAAGATGTTGCAAAAAGAACGACTCCCCTTCCCTCCAATCGAGATGCAGATCCTTCGTTAGAAACATGGCCGTAATCATTCTAACGCGATTGTGCATAAACCCAGTTTTCACCAGCTGCCGCATTCCTGCATCGACAATAGGAAATCCAGTACGCCCCTCCTGCCATTTCGCAAGTCTGTCATCCTCATCGGGATCGTTCCACTCGAGCCCCCGCCAGCTGGGGTTTAACTCCAGATCAAGCACCTCAGGATAGTGATGAAGAATCGACATGAAAAACT
This sequence comes from Akkermansiaceae bacterium UBA1506, assembly GCA_002323995.1. GTDB lineage: Bacteria > Verrucomicrobiota > Verrucomicrobiia > Verrucomicrobiales > DEV007 > Arctic95D-9. Next base: position 46,926 of record DCQY01000078.1, read on the forward strand.
CACGCCAAGCCAACTGCCGCTGGAACTCTCCGAAGGACTCTCGCTCAGATCGCTCCCTCGTTTCTGACCTTGCTTTCCCAGCCCGATGATAGAGGTCTCTTACCGAAATAGTGCCCCATCTCAAGTCGGCACCGAGACGGGAAGAGGCATCGTCTGCCGGAAAATTACGATGATCTAGATAGGCTCCAAGACGCTCGGAAACAGCACTTTTCATCCGCTCCCTCCCGGCTTTTTCGCCGGGAATAAGTGCGAGAGGGCCTTCCTGTTTCATACCCCAGGTCTCAACAGTCGGGCATGGGTCAGACGGCAAGTCGATTTTCGCGACCAACTTTTTAACACTTCCTCCTACGAGAGGTTTAGCAACAACATCCCAACGCCTGAAGTAGGGAGTAAAAACCCGGTAGGGAGTCCCGCTACCGGTGAGAACCTCATCCGCGCTATGCATGACTGCATCCTGATAGGGGCGAAACGCAACGTTCAACTCCTGACACAGAGTCTCCAATTTTTTCTCGATCTGCTTACCGTGCAGGTCGGGATCAAGGTTCAAATAAATCGCCTCGGCACCACTCTCTTCGATCAAGCCAGCAATCACTTTTAGAGCGTGGCCACGACGGAATATGAGCTTGCCACCAACGTGGTTCACATTGCTAGCCAGTGAGCTGAGGCATCCTGATAGGAATGCCTGCCGCTTTGGGCCAGTCCAGCGATGCTCACCATTCCAGTCACTAACAACATAGAGCGGAATCACTTCTTCGGAATCTGCCGAGGCAGCTAGCAATGCCGTATTGTCTGTCAGGCGCAAATCACGCCTAAACCAGTGTATTACCCTCTTAAACTCAGACATGATTAAGGCTTACGCATCTCGCACCGGCCGCGGTTGTCAACCGCTCGACACTTCATGCCACAGGGTTTCGACGACAGGATTGATAGCGCTGCCAGCCTCTTCTAGTTTCAACGCCAGAACACGCCTGTAGATATCGGAGCGATAGTCCAACCCCCGCTTCGCTGCGCCCTGCAAAAGAATCCTTGCCTTCTGTCTCACCTTTTTGATGACCACTGCTCTCTGTTCTTCAGTCAAATGGCCACCTATCAGCAATTCCAAGAGGGCTATGACTCGATACCGGTCCATCGCCGGAACGAGCATAGAGAGCTGGTCTCCATGACCAGCATGCTTTTCAACCATTGCTTTTCCCGGAACGAGACCCACCGGGAGCGACTTGGTGATTCTTAGCCACAACTCATAGTCTTCGCAGACCCCGTAACGTGAATCAAAACCGCCAACCTCCTCCCAGAGACCCCGGCTCATAGCGACGCATGAAGGACCGATAGAGCAGCGCTCACAGGATTTCGCGAAAAGATCTCCTCCAGAAAACTCCCAGTGACCCGGCTTCTGAAGCTCCCTGCCACCTCGGATCCAAGTTTCTTTCACCTGAGAGATGCGAAATTCTGGATGATCCGAGTGCCAATGAGCTTGATTCATCATTTTCTTTGGATGCCAGATATCATCCGAATCAAGAAACGTTACCCACTCACTCGCGCCAAGAGAAACGCCAATGTTGCGCGCCGCCGCCGGCCCCTGGGTGACTTCCAAACGCTCCCAAACGCAGCCATGCTTCTCCGCCCAACTTCGAACCAAACTCAGATCTTTCGTCGACCCATCGTCCACGACAATGACCTGATGCGCGGCCAATTCCTGATCTAAGACGGATTGGATTGCCCTCCTCAGCAAGTCGATACGATTGTGCGTCGGAATGATAACGTCGAAATCCATATAAGAATCAATGAGGGATTGACTTTGCATCCTCCCCCTTTTCCCTTATCTGATATTGCCCGAGTTCATGAGCGATTCCAGCAACGATTCCTCTAATTCTCCTGAAGAGAAGAAGGACAGCCAGTTACCTGAAGGAATTAAATCACCGCCGCCTCCTGATCCGGATCTCCTTGATACTGCAACGCTTGGCCCCACCTATTCAAGGGACAAAGATGGCAAGAGGTCTAGGACGGGGCGAAGCCATCCCACCGATCCTTATGATCCGATCAAAAAAAAGACCGGCTGCAGAGGCTTGTGCGGTTGCCTCGCTGGATTAGGCATTATTCTCGGTGCTGTTTTAATCACTCTACTCGTTGTCGTCAGTTGCTTCGGTCCGGGAAAATATGCATTTGCAGGCTACAAAGTGGTGATTTTAGGGAAAGCAGAGAGCACCATTACGGTGCCCCCCGAAGAAGCTACCTTGTTCATTGGACAGGATATTATTTACTCGGTGCCCGAAACGAGGTTTCCTGTCGCCATCTCAGCAGCCGAAATCACGATTGGCGGGGAATTTTATCAGGACGTTAGCCTCACCGCTAAACAGGTTAACGGTAAACCCACTGCCCGCTTTAATCGCGATCTGGAAGTCTTCGCCAATCGATTCACTGATGAGGGTATTACTCTGAGAGGTGAACTCACCGGTCGCGTTATTGAACCTTAAATCTTAAGAATCTAGCTATGGTCGAAATTAATGCTATCTACGAAGGAACGCTACGCTGTTCCGCCACTCATGCCCCCTCCGGGAGCGTGATCGAAACCGATGCTCCAGTCGATAACCACGGACTAGGCGAACGCTATTCCCCCACCGATCTGGTTGCAACGGCGCTGGGCACCTGCATGATGACGATCATGGGAATCTATGCGCAGCGCCATGAACTCGATCTCACTGGCACCGAAGTCCGTGTGGAAAAACGGATGACTCCGCAACCTCCTCGACGCATTGCAAGTCTGACGACCTATGTGAAGGTGCCCCTAGCGGAGAATCACCCCCAACGTGGCGCTATCGAAAAAGCCGGCATGACCTGCCCAGTGCACTTGAGCCTGCACCCTGAAGTGGAGAAGAACGTAGTTTTTGAGTGGGGAAATGAAACCCTACGCGATGATCTCACGAATGGGCCCGGCTCCTTCGACTCCAACTAGCTTGTTGTCGAGTCCACCGAAGAAGTAACTTAAGCCGTTAGGGTCGAGTCCCATCAGGGTCAAAATCGTCGAATGAAGATGCTTCACCTCATAACGATTTTCCGCCGCCATCGAGCCTAACTCGTCGGTTTGTCCGACCGAGACACCTCCTTTGATGCCGCCTCCCGCCATCCACATGGTGAAACCATAGCTGTTGTGATCACGGCCAGTTCCCTTCGCATACTCTGCCGTTGGCTGGCGGCCAAATTCACCTCCCCATACAACGAGAGTATCTTCCAGCATGCCGCGCCGCTTAAGATCTTTTAGGAGGCCGGCAATCGGTTTGTCCGTTGCTCCGGCATGATGATTGTGGTTCTTCTCAAGATCGCCGTGAGCATCCCAGTTGTTATCATTATGGGCTCCTCCCGAATAGAGTTGGATGAAACGAACGCCTCGCTCGACGAGGCGTCGGGAGAGAAGGCACTTCTTACCAAAGTCAGCCGTCTGAGGATTATCCATACCATAGAGTGACTGAGTCTCTTCAGATTCCTCTTCCAAGTCAATCGCCTCTGGAGCTGTCGATTGCATGCGGTAGGCCAGTTCGTAACTCGCGATACGAGCTGACAGATTGGAATTGTCGTAGCGTGAAGAGTAGTGCTCAGAGTTTAACTGATTGAGCGAGTCAATAATGCGACGCTGCTCACCCTCTCCCATTCCCCCGGAGTGCTTTAAATTAAGAATCGGGTCACCATTCGAGCGAAAGACTGTTCCCTGATAGCTCGCAGGCATGAAGCCAGACGTCCAGTTCTTGGCACCGGAGATGGGGCCTCCACTCTCGTCCAGCATGACGACGTAACCGGGCAAGTTCTCATTGACCGAGCCTAGACCATAATTTACCCACGATCCAAGCGAGGGACGTCCACTGATGAGGGATCCACTGTTCATCATGAGGAGTGCCGATCCATGAATCGGCGAGTCAGCCGTCATCGAGTGGATAAAGGCAATGTCATCGACGCAGCTTCCAACGTGAGGAAAGAGATCGGAAACATATTTTCCGCACTCACCATATTGCTTGAATTTCCATTTAGGCTCAACGATTCGGCCCTCATTCTTCTTCCCCCCTCGGCCGAACGTTTTTACCGCAATCGTCTTTCCGTCCATGCCCACCATGGACGGCTTGTAATCGAAGGTATCGATGTGACTCGGTCCTCCATACATGAAAAGGAAAATCACGCTTTTTGCTTTGCCCAGCATCATCGGCGCCTGGGGAGCAAGAGGATTTTGTGACGCCATGGCCCCCTGCGCCGAATTTAAAAAACCCTCCTGCCCGAGAAGCCCGGTCAATGCCAGCGCGGGAAAGCCAGCACCCACATTATGGAGGAATTCTCGCCGATTGACGTTTCCACAAAAATTTCCCTTGGATCTCTTTTTCATATCTCAGTCCAGATAAACAAATTCATTCAAGTTCAGCGCAAGTAAGGCGACGCGATCAAGAGCATCTCTATCAGAAAGATTAGCGTCGGTTTTCAAATCTTTATAAAGTTCGACCAACTCCTCGATCTCTCCAGCTTCAGCATTCCGTTGAAGTACTAGCGAGAGCCCATAAGCAATCTGCTCTTCAAGGCTTCCTCCTCGTTCGCGAAGACGATCAGCAAAAACCACCGCGTTCTCATTCACGAACTCAGAGTTTAGCATGGTCAGCGCTTGAGTAGGCACCGTCGTGGCAAAGCGCACTGCACATGGCGCATCCGTGTCTGCCTGATCGAAGTCAGCCAACATCTGGTGTCGAAGACTTCGTTTCACGTGGACGTAAATGGACCGACGATAATTATCATTCTCATCGGCTGATACCGGCCAACCCTTACCCGGTCTCGAAGCGGTTGCCAAGACTTCCGCTGGAAGAGGTGGTGTCACCCAATGGCCGTGGGCCTTGAGGTTTAGTCTACCTGACATCGCCAATATCGAATCACGCAATTCCTCTGCCGTGAGGCGTCTCATTGAAAATCTCCAGTGTTTATAATTCTGAGGGTCAGCGGCAAGATTGGCACTGTCCGGTTCGGAGGAGAGGCGATAAGTGCGACTGTTGAGAATGAGACGATGAAGATCCTTAATACTCCATTCTCCCCTAATGAACTCCGCGGCGAGCCAGTCTAACAATTCCGGATGAGTGGGCTTTTCTCCCAAGGTTCCAAAATCAGAACTACTCGCAACAATCCCCCGACCGAAGTGATGCTGCCAGATGCGGTTGACCATTACCCGCGAGGTTAATGCTTTGCCTTCGCCGGTCATCCACCGAGCCAAAGCCAAGCGCCGGCCCGAAGATTGGTAATCGCCATAATTGACGCGTTCGGACAGGAGTGGGCTTGGATCAGAATTCTCGCTTCCAAGAACGGCAGGAACCCCGGGCGCAACTTCATCGCCCAGAGCATGAGCGCTGCCGCGCAGGTGGATATGCATCGCCCCGGGCGTGGCTTTTTCGGTCACAACGTTGAGAGGAACTCCTGATTTCTGCTGCCTCAGACCGTTGATCGCAGCGACAGTTTTTTCATACTCACCGACAAGATCTCGACCTACTGCGTCAGCTACTGTCGCCTTCATCTTCTTTCCTGCTCCGCCGCTCAAGAGGCTTTCGATCGATGAAAAAGAGGCTTTGGAACGGAGGGCAAGGTCAACATATTGGCCACCGCCGGATTGGCGGCAGTGCACAGCGATCACGTTTTTTCCAGTTTGAAGAAGATCCAGCGCTGTCTCCGAGAGAGAGATGATCTGGTAATCATTCATTATCCCTTGTCCTTTCGCCTCGTAGACAAGCGCTCCATTCAGGTAAACCTCGGCATCTTCATCGTGATAAATTTCAAGCACGAGGGACTCAGGCAGATTCTTCAGACCAAAGTTGGCGCGCATCCAGATATCCGGGGTATCCCACTTTGATTTAACTTGGGAATTCGGCGAACTACCCGCACCGAAACCTCCATAACCCTTGAACCAAGATTTATTGAGAAAGCCGACCTCTTTCCAATCATCAGTGGGTGTCGAAGTTGTATAAAACCATTGGGCCGACTTCCCTCTGGCATCGTCGACAAATGTCGTCACCTTTTCCCCTTCCTGGGCTCTCACGACCCCCTTTTCGCTGAGAACCATTACGATTTTCTCCTTGAGGCTTTCGCGTTCAGCGTTGAGCTCTTTTAACCTTTCGCTCCGTTGTTTTTCGAAAGCTGCCTTTTCCTCCGGTGGCGCCCAGTGCACGATTGTTCCTGGTGTTTGGTAATGGGTTACCCCGGAGAAATTGGCCATAAAGGAGTAGAAATCCTTCTGGGAAATGGGGTCGGCCTTATGATCGTGACAACGGGCGCAATTCAAAGTCATCGCCATGAACGCTTCGCTCGTCACCAACACATTATCGGCGAGAACATCATAGACATGCTGACGCCGATCAGCGGGCTCATCGTCCCACTGCATCAAGCGGTGATATCCAGTCGCGGCCATCGACTCCATTGTTGGATTTTCGATTTCATCACCGGCAAGCTGCTCTGTCAAAAAAACGTCGTAGGGCTTATTCTGATTGAATGCATCAATCACATAATCGCGATATCGCCAAATGTGAGGCTTTGGATTGTCGCGCTCAAAACCGTTGGACTCTGCGTAACGAACCACGTCGAGCCAGTGACGCGCCCACCTTTCGCCATACTGTGGTCGGGAAAGCAAATCATCCACAAGTTCTCGGTAAGCGCGGTCCGGATCCAAACGGGAAGCTAGGATAAATGCACTCACTTCCTCAGGCTTCGGCGGAAGACCGAGCAGGTCATAGAACAAACGCCGAACAAGCACGCCTGGGTCGGCTAAAGCGTTCGGACTCAAACCATTTTTATCCAACTCAGCCCTGATAAAAGCGTCGACTCCATTGCTGCTCCATTCGGCATCACTCACCTCCGGTATAGCCTTTTTCACTAGCGGGCGATATGCCCACCACTCGCGATTTTCATCTGTAAGAGTGAAGCCACGTTTTACCTCACTTTCTTTACCGTCAATTTCCAGAGCGGGGTCATAGGGCACCCCCATTTCAACCCACTGCCTTAGCACAGCAATCTCCTCATCCGGCAACTTTGCCTTCGGCGGCATTTCGTGCTCAGCATCTTTATAACTCAGCATCTCAAGCACAAGGCTCTCCATTGGGCTTTCAGGATTATATCCGGGACCATAATCTCCTCCCCTCAGAAGCCCCTCCCGATTGGTGATCCGAAAATGCCCTTTGATGCGATCTTCCCCTCCATGACAGCTGAAGCAGCGCTCCTCTAGAATGGAAAAGACTCTTTCAGCGTAAAACCTTTTCCCCGGTTCTCCGTATGCGGAAGAAAGAAACAAGATAGCTACGCCGATCGTAAGAGGCCAGCAGGAGCGACTTGTAAGGTTGAGGACGGTGGGGCACATCGCAACGTAGAGTAGGCTTACAAAATTCTCTAGAACATACAATTAAAGATTACGAAGCGAACTCACACAAAAGGGTGATGCTGATTGAAAAAATGATCGTAGGACAGTCGTTTTCATACTCGAAAGCGTCGGCTGACTATCTTAATAAGTTTCAAGCGTTTCAAGATTGGCCATTTTTTTCTGTTTTTTGAGGAGGTGCGCTCCGATAACAACCGCTCAACAACATCGGGCTGATACTTTTGGGGATTCACGATTCATCTTCTTTTTCCTAAAACTACCTGAGCTTCTGATCGTGTATTGGCTGGTCGCGATGCAAAATTGTAAATATGCGACAAATTAGGCCAGAAGGAGATCACGCGATAACGTCCACGGGCTTTTTATGCCAATCCTGCAACCTGAGCCCCGAGTCCCTGTTGCAAAAAACTTGCAATAAGCACTTGCACTAGTGCAAGTTTTTTGCAACAAGATTGGCGGATCTAATCCTTTTTAAAAATCCCTACATGAAATATTCACTATTGCTCTCAACACTAGTAGCCTCTTTCTCGCTCTACTGCCCTCAACTCGCTCAGTCAGAAGAGTCTCACGAAGGTCACGATCACGACCATGCCGGACACGATCATGGAAGTCACAGTCCCGCGGAAGACGCTTCTGACGATCACGCTGGACATGGTCACGACAATTCTAATGCTCTTGTCTTAAACGACGCAGCTCCAGGCTTCGTCACTGCAAACTTTTACATCATCGGAACAGCTGGCGCCTTCGAGTCAGGTAGTGAAGCAGGTGACTTCGCTACCACAGAGCACGACCCCCTTGGCGACGCTGTTTTCCAGGGACTCGACCTGAATCTCGACTTTTATTTCAATGAAGCCGTAGGTGCGAAAGTTTCCGGTTTTGGACATGAAGGAGAGGAAGAGTGGGAATATGAACTAGAGGAGGCAAAACTCGAAGTTGTTCTCAACGACAATCTCACAATCACAGCCGGCCAATTTTTGACAGCCTTTGGCAGTCAAAACGAAAAGCACCTGCACGCTTGGGACTTCGTTAACTCCAATCTCGCGGACGCCCGTATGCTCAACGAAGGAGAACTAGTCACCCGTGGAGCCGGGTTTACTTTTAGCCCCAGCGGCAATGGCGGTGCCGGTTCGCTATTTACATTTGAGATCGGCGAAGCCAACAGCCACGCTCATGCCCATGGTGAAGAAGAGGAAGAAGAAGAGGAAGAAGGAGAAGACCATTTTCATGCCGACGAAGGTGGCATTGAAGGAAACCTGCTTTCCCTCGATGTTGATGTTCCCCTTCCAACTGACGAGAATCTTATCTTCACGGGGTCTTTTGCCATCGGAGAAAACGGATTTGGCCGTAACACGGTAGCCTACGGGTTCGGTGCTCGCAAAATTTTCAATGGCTGTTTCGTAGACGGACATTGCACCAGCCACAGTCTCGGCAGTGGAGCCCTTCTATTAAGGGGAGACTTCATCGGCCGTCAAGTGAATGGAGCCTTTGAAAGCGGTGCTCTCGGTGATTTCAACGACTATGGCTTCTCTGCCTCTGCTCTATATGGGCTGTCAGACGATCTCACACTCGGTTTCCGCTATGGTTGGGTTTCTGATGTTGATGTCGCCGAAATCGCCAGCCGTCATCGTTTCTCAACAGCCGCGACTGGCCGCTTTGGCCCGAATAACATGGTAAGTGCACGCGTCCAGTATGACTACAACCATAGCGATGATCTCGCCAGCGAGCACGTTGCTTGGCTGCAGCTCACGGTTCATCTGAGCAACCACTACCACTCCCATTAAAAAGATTCAGTGAAAGTCGTGCGATCCGGCCGCGGGAATCTCGTGGCTGGTCGGAAGCGGCTCAACCCGATCTGCCACGAGGTGGGTGGCACCTTCCCTCTGCTGGACCGTTCCAGTGACAAGGAGAAATGGTTCCGTCGTGATAGTGAGGCGGAACTCTTCAAACCGGTCCGGGTAGACAACGCTATTTGAAAGCCCCGTCTCATCCTCCAGCGTGATAAAAACCACTCCCTTCCCTGTTCCGGGCCTCTGACGACAGATCACGGCTCCCGCTGTTGAGGCCCGACTTCCATCAGTTTGCTGACCAATCAAAGTCGCCGGCAAGACCGATTTCGGTAATGACGCTCGAACAAGACACATGGGATGACGCCCTGAGGTCAGACCCATTCCGGCATAATCCGCCTGAATCCGACTGTTGTAGGACATCTCCGGCAACGGAAAATCAGATGAATTGGCTGCCTTTGAAGGAATGCCACCACTGGTAATAATCGGAGAAGCAAACAGATCACCTTGCTCTACTTCAGCTTTCTCCACCTGCCAAATTGCCTGACGCCTCGTACCGGCAAGCGCATTTAAGGCGCCGATGGAAGCCAACTGCCTCAATTGCCGGCGATCAAATTTGGTCCGATGCCGAAAATCTGCCAGCGAATAGAACAGTTTCCGCTTCCGGGTTTCCAGCATCTGCTCAGTAGTCATTTCCTTCAAGCCTCGAACCGTTAACAAGCCAAGCCGAATCGTTGAGTCGTCAAGAATTTCGCATCGCCAGCCAGATCGCATCACGCAAGGCGGCTCAAACCTCAATCCCCGACGCTTTCCCTCCTGCACCAGCGTGGACGGAGAATAAAAACCCATCGGCTGGTTGTTTAGTAACCCGGTATAAAACTCCACCGCCCGGTGCACTTTTAAATAACTGCTTGCGTAGGCCAAGATCCCAAAACTAATGGCATGAGATTCTGGAAATCCATAGAGCGCAAAGGATCCTATTGCCTCTACGATCTGTTCGGTGGTCTTTTGGGCTACCCCGCGTTCCTGCAGCGCTGCCCGCAACTTATTTTCGACCCGCTTCATCCGCTCATGAGAACGATGAAACCCCATGGCCCGCCGAAGCTCTTCGGCCTCACTGCCCGAAAAATTAGCCATGACCATAGCCATCTTGAGCACCTGTTCCTGAAACATTGGAATTCCCAAAGTGCGCTCCAGCGTTGGCTTGAGCTTTTCATCAATGTAATCGATCGGCTGCCTTCCATTTCGACGTTCAAGATAAGGATGGGCCAACCCACCCGCGATAGGTCCCGGTCGCACAATCGCCACCTCCACCACCACGTCATAAAAACAGCGGGGCTGCATCCGCCTGAGCGTATTCATCTGTGCGCGACTCTCGATTTGAAATACGCCAATCGTGTCCGCCGAGCACATTAAGTCATAGGTCGCTTCGTCATCGGTCGGCAACCGAGCCAAGTCAACCGGCCTACCGCGCTGCTGAGACAAGGTCAGGCTCTCCTGAATCACCGCCATCATACCAAGCCCTAACAAATCCACCTTAATAATCCCCATATCTTCGCAGTCATTCTTGTCCCATTGCGCCACAGTCCGATCAGGCATGCTGGCATTCTCCAACGGCATCACCGCATCCAGTTCGCCCTGACTAATAATCATCCCGCCTGAGTGCTGCCCCAGATGTCGGGGCAAGCCGTAAATCTGGGCATAGAGTTCGGCCAAAGCACGCGACCTTGGATGATCAGCTCCAATACCGGACTGCTCGACTTGATTTTCAAAACTCAGGGTCTGCTTGTAATCTCCGCTGGCATAAAGGTCCGAAAAACGACTCAGCATCTCCTCAGGAAACTCCAAGACTTTGCCAATCTCACGCACCGCGCTGCGACCCCGATAGGTAATAACGTTAGCCGTCATCGCGGCTCCACAACGTCCGTAGCGCCGATATACCTCTTGGATGACCTTCTCACGCTGATTCCCACTGGGGAGATCCAGATCAATATCAGGCCAGGATTTGCGTCCTTCACTGAGAAACCGCTCAAACAAGAGCCGACTGCCAATCGGATCCACCGGCGTGATTCCGAGACTGTAACACACCGCGCTGTTGGCAGCACTTCCCCGCCCCTGCACCATGATACCATTCTCCCGGCAATACTGGATCAGGCTCCAGACAATCAAAAAATAACCACTGAAGCCTAGTTTAACGATAAGATTTAGCTCCCGCTGAATCTGCTTCTTGATCTGACGCGTCGGCTTGCCGTAGCGCTCCCGAACCCCACGCCACGCTAGTTCTGATAAGTAAGTGTCCATTGAATGTCCAGGGGGCACCGAATATTGAGGGAATTCGTAGCCCAATTTCTCGAGCGAAAAGTCCAATTGCTCGAACAGCCGGACCGAATTGATCACCGCTTCAGGAAGGTCATGAAAAAGCTGGGTCATCATCGAACCAGCCTTGATATGGCGCTCCGAATTCACGGCCAGTTCGCGGCCGGCTGCATCTAGGGTCGAGTGAAGCCTCAGGCAGGTGAACACATCTTGAACCTGACGGTTTTTCGGCACGGCGTAACAAGGTCCATTGGTCGCTAGCAAAGGTAGCCCATACGCTGCGGCTAGATCACGCTTTGCTCTCACCTTTGCCTCTTCTCCACGAATGGAATGTCGCTGCACCTCAACCCAGAGTCGCTGCTCGGGCACATAGCGCTTTAACTGCTTCATAGCCCGCTCCATCTCACCGGGTCCACCCCGCTTCCAGGCTGCGTCCAGTGGCCCTTCATCGTCTCCGGTCAACACTGCTACATCATCGACCACTTCCTCCAGTTCTGACCAAGCCAATAAGCACTCCCCCTTGGGAGAACGTAGCTGTGCGCGAGTAATAAGACGAGAGACGCCCCGGTAGCCACGCCGATTCCGAATCAATAAGGGTAAGACAGATCCGTCAGTCATGCTCAATTCAGTTCCTACGACGGCACGAAAACCGTTCTCAAGTGAGCGCTGATGAAATCTCACGGAGCCATAAAAACCATCCCGATCGCAGAGAGCTACCCCCGGAAGGTCCAATTGACCGGCACGGTCAGCCATGGCTTCCGGCTGCGAAGCTCCACGCAAAAAGCTGAAAGCACTGCGAGCATGAAGCTCAATGTAATCACTCATAATAACCCTCTACTTCCCACTCGCCCCGACACTCCACCAAGCGAAACAGTCCCTGCTTCATGACCTCCACATCCCATTCCGAACGCATCCATTCTCGGCCGCGATGCCACCAATCCCCTTCACTGCGCCATGGTCCTGAAGCATTAACAATAATACCAGAGACCCGGGGAGAATGAATCTGCAATGGCCTCTCTCCTTGCAGCATGACTCGCGCCTGAATCGCAGTTGCATACCGACGCAGAACCAGCCCAATCGTCGGGGGCCCGCAATGCTCTCTAACTTCCTCGATCTCGTCTGGTAACGATACCAGCTGAAACACCCCTGGCAGATGAGAATCGAGGGATCGGATTGCCCCCACCCGATCAGTCCCAACAAGCCGACGCAGACGTTTCATAGTGTCCTCGAACTGGAACCGATTCCGCAACCCCGCACCAAACAGTTGCCGCTGTGATGCCACAGGATCCGATGGCTCAAATCGTAGACGAACCGCTTCGACTGCTGCTTTCATCTCCAGCGCCTCGAGGTGACTGCTGACGAGTCGAAATAGCACCATTTCATCGAGTAAAGGTTCTGGTAGCGACAGGCGCTTCGCATAACATCCCCCATCGGCATAGGAAATCAGTAGGTGCACTGCGATCACCGCGCGCCCAGTCTGCTCAACCCGGGATGAGAGCCCTTTAATAAAACGATTTAACACAAAAAGCAGGGACTCACGGTCACAAACCTCGTAATCAAAGTCGTGATGCTCTTCAAAGAGCTGTTCCAATCTAGCCAGCTTCAACGGTCGTCGCAATCGTCCCGTTAATCGCAGCCACAACTTGACTCCCTCTTCGCCAAGACGTGAAGCCACTGCCTCTCGTTGCAGTCTCGCGAAAGCCCCAAGGGTTTCAATGCCCCATAGCCGAAGCCGCTCATTCAAGTCCTCTCCCGTCTCGGCCGCCGTTAGAGGCAATCCGTCAAGCAATTCAATGCGATTGTCTCGATGGAGATGCCAGAGCGAACCGCCCTTTTGCCAGGCAGCCAACGCTGCAATCCTCGCTAAAGATGGAGTTTCCCCTACGCCAACCGCCACTTCAAATCCGACATCGTAAAGCCGCCCCCGAATACGGCGACCGCTTTCCAGCCAAGCCTCTTCCACCTGAGTCGACAAGTCGAGTGTCAGCAAACCTGGTTCGGTCTCTTCAACCCCCGGAACCCACCCAAGGGCGGTTTCCAGGAGACATCTTCCGGCAGCCAACTCACCGGAAGCCGACGGCCGCTCCACTCGCAAAGCTGGACAACGAGCCAGAGCTTGCACGGTCTTCATCGCCACGTCGACACCCTCACGGGATGCGGCGACATTGCGAGCCAGCACGATCGACTGTCGCTGCTGGTCATCGACCAGAGCCACCGGATCCTCACGCCAATTTACCCGTCTTACCACGGCCTGAAGCCGAAAATCCGGACACCAGATCACGGCATAACCCGACACATTACCATCAACTGCTTCGCCTATTCGATGCATCTACGCCTGTCGTTTCCAAGCTCTGACCCTAACCAACCGCCAAGATTTCGCCACGACAATCCTCCCAAGGACGGCGCTTACATTCCGGCGCAACCACCTGCGATCGCTGAAAACGTATCGAAGCCTTCAGCACCTCGCGCTCGCCTTCGAGACTTTCCCACGAAAGACGTTCTTTTAATTCGAGACGCTGCTTTGCCACTGCCGTCACCGCCTGACGCGCAAAAAGTAGCGCCACTGATTCACGCTGTCTTAACTGTCCAAGAACGCGATACCACTGGCTTGCCCTGACCGAACGCCAATCCGACGGTTCACTGTCACGAAGGTCTATCAGAAAAAGAAAGAAGTTCTCATCTCGCGAAACCACATCTAGAGCTTCAATCGCTTCCTTGGCGGATGCACAGCCTACCCAGAGCAAAGTCTCCAGATCATTGGCAGAAAAACCTTCCATGGAAAACCCCTGACCCACGTCCAGAAGCATGACGTAACGCCGCTCCTGCCTCGCCCGGGCCAGGAGTTGCGCCATAACGAGACCACTACCCGTCGATACCTCAGGCGCGATTAACTCGGTAAGTTGTCCTTGCGCCCAACCACCACCGAGCGAAGCGTCCCAGTCCTCCCGACCGGATGACCAGCGGCTTTCCCGCCTTTGCTGTTCGTCTAATAATTCGGCCCCTGATGTGATTTTCTGCCCCAGTTCCTCTCCCAGCTGTTGACGGAGAGACTGAAGTGCGACGACCTTGTCCAAAGCAACTTTTTCACTATTTTTCATCCGCATTTAAATACTGTTCATTTAAACAGTATTTGAAGATTCCTCATCCTGCAAGGCCGAAGGTGCCATTTCCTCAGCAGAACTTATAACTGCGTGACAACCCGCTTCGAAATCAGCTCGCCTTGCGCTCAATACCCCAATTTTCATGACCCTTCACGGCTAAGGCTATAAGAATCTCCATAAGGTGGGAGCGGCGATTGACGCAGGCAGTCGAATCGTTAAATTTGATTCTCTTTTCAAACTGACTCCTCATCCAAATATGATTGCCCGGGATCTGTTGGATGACCTACAAAAGCTCTCAGGCCTCACAGAGTCTAATCGCAACAGGCCAAGCGCATATTTACACGTATGACTTGAAATATAATTTAACGCAAGTATCATGCAATTATGGAAGCATACTGCCTCATTGCTCCTCAACCAAAGCAGAAAAAAATCAACGCCGACCGCATTGGTGTAGTGGCCTCCACACTTTGTGCCATTCACTGCGCCGTCACCCCGCCACTTCTCCTTTTCCTCCCTGCTTTTGGAGAAGTTTGGGCTCACCCTGCCACCCACTGGGGAATGGCACTCTTAGTCGTCCCTATTGCTATCGCGATGATGATTTCAGGCTATCGCCAGCACCGCCGCAAATGGATCGTCGCTGTTGGATCACTTGGGGTATCGCTCGTTTTGATTGGCGCCGCTTTGCCCTACCTAAAGAATTCTGAGCCAATAATGGCGGCCGCAGTCACCCCAACTCCCGCCTCTTTGGAGAGCGAAACATCACTTCCAACTTCGGAAGGCGAATCTACCCTTTCTTCGGCAGCAGATGACTCCATACCTGAGGAATCAGAACACGAAGAATCCTGCGCTGCCGATGCTTGCTGCCCCTCTTTTACGACCGATACTGAGGGAAACATGAAGTTGAAGTTCCCAGCATCCAGTATTGTCACTACTCTCGGCGGCATCGCACTGATCGTCACGCATGTCGGAAATTTGTGCGGTTGCGCCTGCTGCCGTCGAAGAAGAGATGAAGAGAGCTGATTACTAAGATCGTTCTTCGTAAGGCACCATCATCGGAGAAATCTCCAAGCCTCTCCTCATCGCGCATGCAGGGAACCTTCACAGTTCTCTAATCTACGCGGGGCCTGCTCCGGGAGCTAGTCAATTGAGTGAGCTGATCTATGAACACTTTGGAAGCGAAAACAAAGCGCTGCTCGCAGGAAGGTGACAGGTTATCCGCTAATCTGCCAGGCCTGCAGCACTCAGTTAACGATACTCTTTACGGTAATACAGGGGCGTCATTCCCATATGCTTGCGGAACTGGCGTGAAAATGCCGCCTGATCGTAGAACCCCAGATCAGTCGCGATGTCCGAAATCGATTTCCGGCTCCGGCGAAGATCATCGCAGGCCGCATGCACCCGCATCTTAATGATGTATTGCTGAGGCGGCATCTTTAGATGCTCCTTAAATTTCCTTTCGAATTGTCGCACCGATAGCTCACACATTTCAGCAAGACTGGGAATTGGGATCTCGCGGTTGAAATTGGCCCCGATGTGATTCAAAGCGGGCGAAATATCAGAATCAGCGGGCAGCAAATCACGCTGCTTATCAAGGTTCTGAATAGTTCCCATGACACCAATCACCTCACCATCTCTGGCAAATACAGGTATCTTATTGGTTAAGAACCAGGCAGGGATACCGTGGCGACTGATGAATATTTCTACAATTTCCAGCAGCGGTTTACCCGTCTGAAGAATCTTAATGTCATCGGCACGAAACTTCTCCGCGAGACTGTGGGGCAGCAGGTCAAAATCTGTCGCACCCCAAAACGTATTTTCATCCTCATACCCATAAAGGTCAAGAAGGGCCCGGTTAGCTGCGAGCAAACGTCCCTTCCGATCTTTGGCAAAAAACAGAACGCCAGGCAGATGATTAAAGAGGAGTTGAAAGGCCCGATCTGGAACCACTCTCTCTAGAAACTCTCTCCTCAGTTCAACTCCGCTGCTCATTGTCTTGAAAGAACTCAACGGAAATCAGCGTAAAACAAGGTACGAAATTAGCTTCGAAGCTAGAAAATCAACAAAATACAATTAGTGTAACCACATCATGAGTGGAGAATACAACTCAGAACAAACTACGGAAGACTACGATTACGGTCGTGTCGGTAATGGAAAGACAGTTTTACTGATCCTACTAGCCGTCCTCCTTGTTGCCGCCGCCGTCGCAGCAGTATCTATGGGCAAACAGTGGAGTGCCGAGCAAGCCAAAACACTATCGCTGCAACAGCAGATGGAGTCGGTCACCAAACGCATGAGCGAGATTGAAGGCAGAAATGCCGAGCTATCGGGTCTCTTAGCTGATAAGCAGGCCGAAAATGATCGACTCAAGGACGAGTGGTCCACGCAGGTGGAAACGCTGAAACAGCAGCACAAGGATCAACTCCAGAGTACTTACTCTCAAATGAACGATATTGTCTACGACAGTCGGAAGACCCTCTCCTACATTGGAGATATTGAAAACCGACTTAAATCGGGCAAAGAACTAGACGAAGTTGAAGCAGCTAAATTGCAAAGCGTCGTGAATGGACTCCTTCTTCTCCATGAACAATACAAGAAGCCGCTTAACGAGTTTCGTGAACTGAGCCGCTACTTTGGACAGCAACTCGCTTCGCTCCCGGCAGGGGCCCTCGACCCTAAAGAGACAACACCGCTAGGCAGACGTATCTTCAAGAACCGGGAGTTTCAAAATGAACGGCAACAATTCTTCGAGAGTCAGGGGCGCCGCATTGCCTTGGTAGAGGTGCAGGACATTTACACCACAGCTTATTCGAATGCCCAATATGAGATGAACAGCATCTCGCTTAACATTAATGAGTATTTAACTGAACTCGACTCAGTCATCCAATCCAACCAAAAAAGTGCGGCAGAATTGACTTCTTTCTTTGAAAAATCCCGAGAGATTCTTCAAATCCATGAAAAGATCATGAACATCGAGCCTCCAAAAATTGAGGAAGTTCGACCCTGATAAAACAGACAATCTAGGTAAAAACAGGCTTACCTCCCATTAGCTGTCTGGAAAGAGGCCACTTCGGTGGCCTTTTTTTGTTTCTATCCGTAACCTCTTGTTGAAGAATTCAAACAAACGTTTAAATCATTTGTTTCCCCACTACGCTCGCCTTCTTTTCATTAATGAGAAAAGACCCTAAAGAAACAAAAAACCGGATTCTCGACACGGCCGAGTCGCTCTTTTCTGATCATGGTTTTGGTGATGTTTCGCTTCGTCGCATCACCCAAGAAGCAGGAGTTAATATCGCTTCGGTAAACTACCACTTCGGATCGAAAGATGCGCTTATTTCCGAGGTTTTCACCCGAGTCATCGCGCCCATCAACCGTGAGCGGCTTGCTCTTTTGGGCCAGTCCGAAGCTAACCACGGATCGGCACCGGTTCCTTTAGAAGAGATTCTAGAGGCGCTACACCGCCCCGTGGTTAACCAGTTAAAGCAGTCCGGCCTCAACGAATCTGTTTACCTGAAACTGGCTGGACGGTGCCTCGCAGAATCGGGCACTACTTTCTCCGACAAACTCGCTAAATTATTCGAAGAAATGCTAAACCGGTTCATGTCGGCCACGTGCAAGTCTCTGCCACACCTAGATGAGGCAGATATCTTCTGGCGCATGCATTTTTCTTTCGGCGCCCTTGTGACCGCCTTGACAGACTCAGAACGTGTCGCGGTCTTTTCCCGCGGACGCATCCAGTCCCCTGACCCCGAAGAAACGCTTCGACGCCTCATCGATTTCACCGCCGCCGGACTCCGCGCCGAGTCGCGCGCCGAATTACACCAATCCAAAGCCGCAAAAATTGGAGCTGCATTGACGTCACTCATTTTGGCTACGGGACTTAGCGGCTGCAATGTAACTTCCCCTCCTAACGCGACTCCTTTAGCCACAGTTAGGGCTCCCGCTCACTGGGTCGCCGACAAAAGCAGCCACTCACCAAAAACGGCAGATCGATACTGGATAACTCACTTTAGCGATCCCAGCCTTCGATCCTTCGTCAGCTCGGTTTTGGAAAACAACAAGGACCTCAAGGCGGCACAGTCACGTATCGAAATCGCAACAGCAAATGCTCGCCTTGTTGGAGCAGGGCGTCTTCCACAGTTAAGCGGCACGTTCGATAGCCGACGAAACAAGCAAAATTTTATTGGCTTCCCCATAGCTGGTGCAGGAACGAACCCCGTTTTTAGCCGCTTCAATCAAT
Source organism: Akkermansiaceae bacterium UBA1506 (assembly GCA_002323995.1). Lineage (GTDB taxonomy): Bacteria > Verrucomicrobiota > Verrucomicrobiia > Verrucomicrobiales > DEV007 > Arctic95D-9. The sequence goes on from DCQY01000078.1 coordinate 65,736, forward strand.
TCGGGGTCGGTCTCAATCTTTCCTGGGAAGTCGATCTTTGGGGGCGCATTAAAGCAGCCCAGCAGGCAGCCATTGCTGAATTTGAAGCCTCAGAGTTCGACAGGGCTACCGCTGAACTTTCATTAACCGGGCAAGCAGTCAAAGCCTGGTTGGCTCTCGCGGAAGCCCATGATCAGATCGCCCTGACCCGTCTAACGATCCGTAAGTTTTCAGAAACCGAAGACCTGCTGCGGGGACGCTTTGAACGCGGCCTTGAAGAAAACGGACGCAGCTTCGCGTCGGAGCTCCTCTTAGCCAAAGCCGACCTAGCGAGAGCCAGAGAAAATCTGAGTATTGAACTGGAACGAGCCGAGAGAATAGCGCGGCAACTCGAATTGTTAGCAGGTCAATATCCGGCAGGACAAGCTGGTGCTGCGGCCAAGCTGCCAAGTTTCCCGAGCCCTGTCCCTACTGGCCTGCCGGCCTCGCTTCTCGATCGACGTCCCGACTTGGCTGTCGCTGAGCGCCAGATCGCAGCTGCCGACAAGCGCTTACTTGAAGCCAAACGCGCTCTGCTTCCCACTATCAGTCTGACGGGCAGCTACGGCACTGCCAGCGACGATATCGCCGACATACTCAGCAGCAACTTCAGCGCCTGGAGCATCGCCGCCAACGCTGCCCAACCAATCCTCCAAGGCGGCAGACTTCGCGCCAACATTGCTAGGCGAGAGGCTGAAGTAGATCTCGCTGTTTCAAACTTTGAGCAGGCCGCGCTTATTGCCTTTTCTGAGGTGGAGAATGCCCTCTCAACGGAAAAGCATCTAAAAAAACGTGCCGACTTTCTTGGTGAATCAAGCCGCATGGCGACTCAGGCTTACAACCGTGCTCTCGAAGAATTTGAAAATGGAACCGGTGATATCCTGACTGTCCTCAGCGCTCAACAACAGTCCTTCGTTACCAACTCCCAACTTATCAGCCTGCGACGCCTTCTTCTTGATAACCGCGTCGAACTCCATCTGGCCCTAGGAGGCAGTTTTCAAACTCAGACAAAGACAAAGACAAAGACAACTGAAGATGAATAAACTTTTCAAGATACTGATTGGGATTGGAGTGATCGCTTCTGGATTCGCAATCTCGGGTCTCTTATGGATCACCCGACCCGGTCCTGATAAAGTGGAAAAAGCCAAGGCGTTAATGGCAGTCGATTACATCAGGGCAGAATTTAAGACAGTTTCCTTCGAAATCCCAACACAGGGCATCGTTGAAGCCCACCGACGAAGCCTATTAGCTGCCGAGGTTCCCGGAAAGGTTATCTACGTTGATCCCCTATTTGACGTCGGTCAGATCGTCCCCGCAAACCACACCCTAATTCGACTGGATGATACGGATTTCGAAGCCGCGATTGCTCAAGCTGAAGCGAACCTAGCCGAAACCGAATCAGCACTTCGGAGCGAGGAAGCTAGACGGGACCAAGCTCGAAGAGACTGGGAACGTGATCCTGGCTCGAATAAAGATTTTGATGAAGCGCCCCCGCTTGTCCAACGAATCCCACAGCTAAAAAGTGCTATGGCACGGGTCAATTCGGCTATGAAAGCACTGAAAAAAGCCCGACAGGACAAAGAACGCACGGAAATCAAAGTTCCCTTTAGTTGCATTATTGCTTCAAAAAATACCGAACTCGGCAGCTATGTGAGTCCGGGCTTCATGGTGGCAGAAGTCTTTGATAGCGGCTCATACGAGGTGCGACTACCCGTATCCATCGATGAATTGACTCACTTAAAATTTAACGAGGACGGTGATCCCACAGGAGTGGTCAGACTTAAGGCCACAGTTGGATCAGATGAACTGAGTTGGGAAGCTGAAATAACTCGCAGCGAGGGGGAAATCGATAGGCAGACTCGCTCGCTTTACCTCGTTGTTCGAGTCGAAAACGCCCAAGGGGTAAAGATCCGACCGGGCCTTTTCGTGACTGCATCGATCTCCGGTAAACCCTACAAGGATGTTGCCGCCATCCCCTTCCAAGCGTTCACCACCTTAAACCAGATAGTTGTTATTAAAAAAGAGAACGGCGAGGACAAACTCTATCCGCGTGACGTCGAGATACTCTATCAAAAAGGAAACACTGTTTTTGTCGAAGGTGGCCTCAACCACGGGGACCGGATCTGCGTCACCGAGGTCCCAGACCTCGTTTCCGGTCTCCCCGTTAAGGTCACCCCACTTTCTAATAAGAAAACTTCGGAGGAACTCAGTGATAACACCACAGCCACTAATTAACCGTGAGCGAACTCAATAAAGATTCAGGTGTCATCCACTGGTTCAGCCGCAACCATGTTGCAGCAAACTTTCTCATGGTTTTGATCGTGGTGATCGGATTCGGAACCTGGCCCGGGATCAAAAAAGAAATCTTTCCCGAAGTTTCGATCGATGCTGTCTCGATTTCGGTGCCCTACCCCAACGCGACCCCCGACGAAGTTGAAAAGGGTATTATTGTTCCAATCGAAGAAACAATACAGGATGTCGATGGCATTGATGTGATCCGATCAGTGGCGAGCCAAGGTTACGGCAACGTGACTGCCGAAGTAGCGACTGGCTATGATGTCCGCAGCATCATGGATGACATCAAAACACGGATAGATGCCATTCAGAACATGGCAGAAGAAGCCGAAGAACCGATGCTCCATGAGATTCTTATCAAAGCACAGGTGATGAGTATTGCCGTGTCGGCCGAAACCGATGAGGCTACCCTTCGCACGATCGCCGAAAGGGTTCGCACCGACTTGCTCAATTATCGAGGTGCCAAACAACAAGTCACTCAGGCATCCCTAACCGGGATACGGGACTACGAAATCTCCATTGAGGTTCCCCAGCAAAGGCTGCGCGAATATGGAATCAGCATGGACGTGATCGCCATGGCCGTTAGGAAGGCTTCACTCGACCTCCCCGGAGGATCTCTGCGCACCGACGGTGGTGAAGTTCTGCTCCGCGCAAATGCCCGCAAATACACGGCATCCGAATTCGCGCCCATTCCAGTCATCACACGCGCGGATGGCTCCACTGTGGCTCTTGGCGAAATTGCTACGATACGCGACGGCTTTGAAGAAGATCCTATCAAGACACAGTTTGACAATGCACCTGCCGTATTGATCAACGTCTATCGGGTTGGGGAAGAAGACACCCTCAAGATCGCTGAAACAGTGAGATCGTTCATCGATAGCTACTCCGAGACCAAGCTTCCTGCTGGGGTTGTGTTAGAAATCTGGAAAGATGATTCCAGCTACTTAGACGGTCGACTTAGGCTGCTCGCCAAAAATGGATTAGTTGGCCTGCTGCTTGTCATCCTCGTGCTAGCTCTGTTTTTGCGTCCCAGTCTCGCCCTTCTTGTCGCCATCGGCATTCCGGTCTCATTTGCTGGGGCTATCGCCCTGATGCCCTGGACTGGGATTTCGATTAACATGATATCACTTTTCGCCTTCATTCTCGTTCTCGGGATCGTGGTGGATGATGCGATTATTGTCGGTGAAAACGTTTACAGACGAATGCGGAGAGGTGAAGACCCGAGTGACGCCGCTCCTCGTGGAACCCGTGAAGTAGGGATTGTCGTAGTTTTCGGCATCCTGACGACAGCAATGGCTTTCACTCCCATGCTCGGACTCAGCGGCGTGAGCGGAAAAATTTGGCCTAACATTCCGCTTATTGTGATCCCCACTCTCCTTTTTTCTCTATTCCAGTCAAAACTGATTCTTCCCTCACACCTCGCCTGCCTCAAGCCTGCGAGTGAACAAAAGGCACCGGGGCCTATCCTTCGATTTCAGCATATCTTTTCTCGTGGCCTCGAAAACTTTGTCGACCGTTACTATCGACCGGTCCTCAGCGTGTGCCTCAAGAATCGTTATATTGTCCTAGCGACATTCATCTCTCTTTTTATTGTCACTGTTGGCACCATCAGATCTGGTCACATCAAGTTCATCTTTTTTCCTGAAGTCGAGACTGATGTAATCAACGCGAAGCTCAAAATGGCTGAGGGGGTATCCTTTGAGAAGACCGCCGAAGCCATTCGCCTAATCGAAGAAAAAGGGCTCCAACTCAATAGAGAGTTCCCGGTGCAATCAGGTCAACCGATCGTTAAGCATATGCTGGCGAGCACCGGGAGCCAGCCTCTCGTCCAGGGAATGGGCAACGTGAATTCATCACCCAAGGGAACTAACATAGGGGAAGTCACAATCGAACTGATCGGAGCGGTCGAGCGCAAAGGCATTGAGGGGGTCGATATCGTCTCTCGCTGGCGCGAACTAGTCGGTGATATTTCCGGGGCTACTGAGCTCATTTTCGCTACAGAGTCAGCAGCCGGAGGCAATGCGATCGACTTGGAGATTATCGGTGACAATATTGAAGACCTACGCGAGGCCACCCTTCTCGCCAAAGAGGCCCTCGCTAGTTATGACGGAGTGATCGACCTCGCAGATTCTGACGTTGAAGGCAAACGTGAACTGCAGCTCGAACTACTCCCAGCTGGTGAGATACTCGGTCTTCGCCTTGAAGATATCGCCAGACAAGTAAGGCAGGGATTTTATGGAGACGAAATTCAACGTCTCCAGCGAGGCAAAGACGAAGTGAAAGTTTTCGTCCGTTATCCGAGAAACGAGCGCACTTCAGTAGCGGACCTCGAGAATATGAAAATTCGTCTCGATGATGGATCAGAAGTTCCTTTCGCAGAGGTCGCCACGGCACGTTTCGGCAGAGCCGATGCCACTATACAGCGCACTGACCAACGGCGCGCTATACGCATCACCGCCGACGTCGACAAGACTCAGGGAGCGAACGCTACTGAAATCGTACGTGAATTAACCTCCGGCAATGAAGCGCAATCATACATAAAGGTTTGGGGCCATAATATGAGAAACTGGTTCCGCGAACGCCGCGGTTTAGAGAAAGTGGCACTCCCAGAAATAGAAAAAGGTGCCCTGACGCTGCTAGAAGAGAACTTCGCGGGGGTCAATTACAGCTTCGAAGGCGAACAGAAAGATCAGGCCCAATCGATCAGAGAAATGGGCAGTAAAGCAGTCCTCGCTCTCCTCGGAATGTATGTCCTTATGGCAATCCCGCTGCGCTCATACATTCAGCCTATGATCGTTATGTGCGTCATTCCTTTCGGACTCGTCGGAGCAGTGATTGGACATCTTCTGCTTGGCTTCAACTTCTCAATAATGAGCATGTGTGGCATTGTCGCTCTAGCGGGTGTCGTGGTGAACGACTCCCTCGTGCTAGTTGATTACGTCAACCGCAAGCGAACTGAAGGCCTTTCGCTGCACGACGCCGCATGGGAAGCTGGTGCAGCACGATTCCGCCCGATTCTCCTCACCTCTCTCACCACCTTCGCCGGACTGACTCCAATGCTACTCGAAACTGACGTTCAGGCCCTGTTTCTCGTGCCAATGGCAGTTTCTCTCAGCTTCGGAATCCTCTTTGCTACTTTGATCACGCTGATTCTCGTTCCGGCAGTCTACCTCACGCTTGAGGACGCCAAACTTGCACGCAAACGCTACCGGCAAAGAAAGATTTCCCGAACAAATGGAGCGATAGCCACCGTTGTGGAAGCGTGAGATTATACGTTGTCATCCTCCTCGACCGGTTGTCTAGTTAAACTAGGCATACTCCATGACGAGACGCGTTCGCTGGCTATTTCGAAGACTCGGGCAACAGGTTAGAGGGTTCATTTCACAGAACTCTATTGATCCGCTCCCAATACGGAAGGGATTCCTAGGTTATAACCTGTCCAAACTCCGTTACGATGCGACAGCGGGGCTGAACGTGGCGCTACTCGCCTTTCCGCAGGGCATGGCATATGCGGTTATTGCCGATCTTCCGATACAGTACGGTATCGTCTCCGGAGCCGTTGCTGCCATCATTGCCCCTCTCTTCGCTGGTTCAAGACATACCATCCTCGGGCCGACCAACGCCACAGCCTTCATGCTGTTCTCCAGTTTCGCTGCCTTCTCTGCCAAGGACCAAATCTTCTATCTCCCCATGCTGGTGTTCATGGTGGGAATTCTTCTCGTTATAGGCGCCCTCTTCCGCGTAGCAGAACTCATCCAGTATGTGAGTCGCTCCGTCGTGGTAGGCTACATCACTGGAGCCGCCGTCCTAATCATCGCCAACCAACTTCGGCATATTATGGGAGTTGAGCTACCTGCTTTGGATTCCACAGGCCCGAAAACCTTTTTCACAATTCTTCAGGGGACCATTGCCGAGGCAGGGCATACCCAATGGCAAACGCTTGCTCTTGGTGCGGCTACATTCATCTTCTGGTTCTTTTTTTCCCGAAAATTCAAAAAGCTACCTGTGTTCGCCATCACCTTGCTTGTGATTTCGGGAGCCTACTTTCTTCTCCAGAAATTCGCAGGGTGGCAAGTGTCCACCTTCGAATCCTTCACTATTTCTGACCTCGCCCCAAACCTACCAGAGATCAGCTCTCGAGGCTTTTTCTCCGACATCAGCCGATTGACCGGGCTCGCTTTTTCCATTGCTTTTCTTGCATCACTAGAGAATTCCGTCATGTCGAAAACTCTAGCGAGCCGAGCGGGTGATCGCCCTGATGTGAACCAGGACATGCTCAGCGTCGGCATTGCCAATCTGGCTTCAGCCTTTACCGGCGGCATGCCCGCCTCTGGTTCCCTAACCCGCTCTGCCTTGAATTTTGCGAGCGGCGCGATAACCCGCCTCTCAAGTATTTTCAGCGGCCTCCTCTGCGTGATTGGACTGCTCTTACTCGGTGACTACATGCACCTTGTTCCGAAAAGCTGTCTCGCTGCTCTGGTTATCGGAATTGCTGCTTCGGTAATCAACCGCCCTCATCTCAGAATTTCGCTCTACGCCACCCCCTCTGATGCAGCAGTGCTGATCACCACGTTTGTCGCAGCACTTATTCTTCCCCTAAATATCGCCATCTTTCTCGGTGTTGGCATCTCGGTGATGCTCTACCTCCACGCAGCGAGCCACCCCTACCTCATCGAATACGAGTTTTCTGAAAAAGGAGAGCTTCGTGAAGCCGGAGAAAAACGGGCTCGCCCCATGCCGGCTATTTCCATCGTCCACGTGGAAGGCGACTTGTTCTTCGGCGCGGCTGAACTTTTCCGCACCCAAATCCAAAAAACTTCATTGGACCCCGATCTCAGGGTCATCATTCTGCGCCTTAAGAATGCACGTCACCTTGATGCCACCAGCGTCGTCGCACTTGAAGAGTTGGTTCAGTTTCTCAGAGCCCACGACCGCCATGTTATAATCAGCGGGGCATCCAAGGAGGTTTACCGCGTTCTGAAAAACTCCGGCACACTTGAAGTAATAGGAAAAGAGAACGTGAAACTAAACAACCCTCAGAACCCCAATGTTTCTACCCGAAACGCCCTAAAGAGGGCCCAGGAGTTGCTCGGCACCAAAGAAGCTGACATTAGAATCTTTCACGATCCAACCAAGGATTATAAGAAGTGAGTTCACCTGACCTTTACCCTGATTTTGCAATTTGCTCTGCTGCTTCAAGTCCCCTATAGCCCGGGTCCAGGTATCAGCAGTTTTGTCCGTCAATTTGAAGGCGGCGATATCGAGGTCAATCTGTAAAGGCACAAGATCAGCAGAAATACCTAGCTACCGCAGCATAGGGGTAAGGTAAGACCTGCTTAACTGACGCCCACGGCTGACTCTCCCGCAATACGAGCGGTGGTCCATGCCGCCTGAAAGTTGAATCCGCCTGTCACTCCATCGATATCTAGAACTTCCCCGGCAAAGAAGAGTCCAGCATGCACTCGACTTTCCATCGTCTTGAAATTCACTTCCTTAAGGTCCACTCCCCCGGCAGTTACAAACTCCTCCTTATTCATGCTTTTACCGTCGACCTTAAAACGGCACGCCAAAAGGTTTCGAACCAGGGCGTGCCGACCCGCCTTTGAAAGGTTGGCCCAAGTAATATCTTCACCAATCTGGGCGTGATCCACAAGCCTCTGCCAAAGACGTCCAGGTATAGGCAGATCGCTCACACCGGATCGCACCCTCTTCTTTGGCGACTCAGCTCTCGAGTGGGCTAAGATCTCAAGTAGTTGAGGCTCATTCAGCCCACACCAGTTAATGATCACCTCAAACTGGTAGTCGAGTTCTGCCAACTCGCGGGCTCCGTGCGCTGAAAGTTTAAGAACAGTCGGGCCACTTAAGCCCCAGTGAGTGATGAGACACGCCCCCTCGGTTCTTGTTTTAATAGCAGGTATCGAAGCGGTAGCTTGGGCTACGGAGATCCCTGCTAGATCTTCGAGACGGGAATCGTTAATTTTGAAAGTAAACAGAGAGGGAGCCGCTGCAACCAAGGTATGTCCGAGATCACCAGCTAGCTTGACACCTGCATTATTTCTGGTGCCACCGGTAGCCAACAAAACGGCTCGACTTTGAAGCTGCTTCCCACTTTTCAGTTCAATCTTCCAATTTCCCTCATCATATTCCAACCCTTCCACTTCCGCTTTCAAGCATGTCTCTACTCCGCTTGTTTCTGCCGCTCTCTTAAGGCAATTGATAATTGTCCTCGAATCATCCGTGACTGGGAACATTCGTCCGTCAGACTCGGTTTTCAATTTCACCCCTCGATCGGTGAACCACTCGGCGGTATCGGCAGCATCCCAGCGATGAAAGGGTCCGATGAGGCTTTTCCCACCTCGAGGATAGTAGCGAACCAGCTCACCCGGTTCAAAGCAGGCATGAGTTACATTACATCTTCCACCACCGGAGATCTTCACTTTTGTAAGCACTTCACCGGTCTTCTCGAGAATCAAAACCCGGGACCAAGGTGCCCCCTCCGCGGCAGAAATGGCTCCGAAATAGCCGGCAGCACCTCCTCCAATCACAATCAAATCGTAGATTTCGTCTTCGGACATCATAGAAGGTTGCTTATGCAGTCATTAAAGATCACTTTTTCAACCAACCAGACAACGCGAATAGCCACCTGGCTACCGCATCGTTGCCGGGGATTTTATCTTGGATCGAGATTCGGGGCGCTCAGCAGCCTTTTCTGAGCAGGCGTAAGTGACTACCGGTAAGGTATCTACACAAAAGCCGACCCAGACGATTGAACTCAGGAAGGAGACTAAAAAGATGCGGCTTCGAAACAGATACATGTCACCATCAAAGCCTCCTCATTCCTCAAAGTAAAGTGGAGAACGCTTGCAGTGCTGAAGTCCGAGATTCCCACTACCTTCTCCGCCGAAAAAGACTAACTTAGACATAGCGATGTTTCATGAAATCCAAAAGACATTGATGCGTTGGATCTTGGGGATTTCTCTTTTCGGCATCGCTATATGGTCGGCGAAAAAAGGCTGCGACAAACTGGATCCGACTTATCTCGTGATCGGATTCATCTGCTTGGTGATTGGACTAATCGCCGTATGGGAGTCGCTTTTTGCCGCAGCTACCCGCCCCTTCATGGCCCTCATAGAATCAATTGTCTTTCCAGTTACCAAATTCAACAAGCCGCTCCTCAATCTCAAACTACCAGCCTACTACATCGATGAGGGGCGCTATGACGAAGCTCTCAATGAATACAGAAAGATAATTAAGTACTACCCCGACGAAACTGGAGCCTACGAAAAAGCCATCTGGTTGCACGTCGAAATTTTTGAAGAGCCAGAAGAAGCAATGAAATTGTTCAACAGAGCGAAAAAAAGAAACATCGCCCTTAGTGATCAGTCACGAAGCCTCGTAAAGATCGGGCAGAAGCCATTAGGATAAAAAAGAGATAATGCCTCGACAAGGCGGGTTCTAAAGTCCGCGGCGATTTCTAGAGTCCCGTTACCCCCACAACAAAAACGCCGTGATCCTAAGACCACAGCGTTTCCGACAATAGTAAATCGTTGTCGTGAGGGTATCAGGAAACTTCCGCAATCGTCTTCGATACGCGGGAAACAATTTTGTAGGGATCACCCTGAGAGTTAGGGCGACGATCCTCAAGATAACCTTTGTAATCGTTGTTCACGAATGAGTGAGGCACACGGATGGAAGCACCGCGGTCAGCAACACCATAGGAAAAGGTGTCGATCGACTGTGTTTCGTGGAGACCGGTCAGACGGAGGTGATTATCAGGACCATAAGCCGCAATGTGCTCTTCCATGTTCTTCTCGAACTGAGCCATTAGCTTCTCAAAGTATTCCTTACCACCCGTTTCACGGAGGTATTCGGTAGAGAAGTTACAGTGCATACCGGACCCGTTCCAGTCTCCCTCGAAAGGTTTGCAATGGTATTCGACGTCGACCCCATACTTTTCGCAGACACGTTGAAGGATGTAACGAGCAACCCAAATTTGGTCGCAGGCAGTAGCGGAGCCCTTTCCAAAGACTTGGAATTCCCACTGTCCCTTGGCTACCTCGGCATTAATGCCTTCGTGATTGACACCAGCGTCAAGGCAGACATCGAGATGTTCCTCAACAATGGCACGGGCAAGGTCACCCACATTTTTGTTTCCTACACCGCAGTAATATTCGCCCTGAGGATCGGGGTATCCTGTTTCGGGCCACCCAAGAGGCTGGCCGTCTTGGAAGAGGAAATATTCCTGTTCGAGACCGATCCACAGACCAGGATCGTCTGGGATGGTAGCGCGAGAGTTGGAGGGATGAGGATCGCCGCTCGGCAGCATCACCTCGCACATCACAAGGAAACCGTTGAGGCGGGTAGAGTCGGGGTAGAGACCCACGGGCTTCAGGATGCAGTCAGAGTCACTTCCGTCAGCCTGAAGAGTGGAGCTTCCGTCGAATCCCCACTCTGGGAGGTCAGAGAGAGAGAGATTATCAGGATCTCCGTCAATAATCTTGGTTTTGCCACGCAGGTTTGCGACGGGCTCGTAGCCGTCAAGCCAGAGGTATTCAAGTTTAAGTTTAGCCATGTTAACTAGTTGTCTTTTTTGGTTTGGATTGCGAAGCCCAATCTATACAAGAATTCCTGCTTTTGCAGCACGAGCTTCGGGTTGAATAACCGGAACGTGAGAGAAGCAAGGAGCATGCCACTTGTCAACGACAGTAACAAAAAAACACGATTATTTGCTCTGTTTTCGCGAGTTATGAAGGAAATCCCCCTCCATAAAATCACTGACGACAGCCCTCAAGCAAAACATCGAGAAAGTCAGCAATGCCCAGAAGCGCCTCCTTGTGGTTGCTTTCATCAAGGACCGCTAAACACGTTCTTGCTTCGGTCACTAAACCTTGGCCCGTGTCGATCGCAGCTTCGATCGAACCCACATAATCGGCAATACTTGCGAGGGTCGAAATATCGAGAGGTTCTTTTTGAATGAGCAGACGGTGAAGCTTTTCACGCTGCTTTTCGCTAGCGCTTCCCAGAAGATTGAGAATTGGAAGCGTTAACTTCCCTTTATTTAAATCCGTGCGCAGCGTTTTCCCAAATTCCTTCTCGTCCCCCACAAGATCAATGCAGTCATCGTAGATTTGATAAGCCGTTCCGATGTGAAGGCCAAATTGCCGCAGTGCTTCGCATACTCCAGTCGGCTGCTGATTGATTCTGGCTCCCAATTCCATCGCTGCAGCAAAGAGTGCAGCTGTTTTTTTCTGGATGATATCAAAATAGTCGCTTTTCGAAAGTTGGAGATCGAACCGGCGCTGCGTCTGGATGATCTCTCCACTGCAAACGTCATTAGCAGCCGAGGCGACCTTTTCGCTGATGACTTTGTCGCCTAACTGGGAAGAGAGCATCAGGGCGTGCGCGAACATACAATCGCCGAGGAGAACGCTCAGCCCATCCCCCCACTTCGCGTTAGCCGTCGGAGCCTGGCGTCGAATCTCAGCACCATCAATGATGTCGTCATGGACGAGAGTAGCAACGTGGATCAGTTCTAGAACGACAGCGAGTTTGTGGTGGTCATCCGAAAGATTTCCTGTCGCTCCCCCCGAAAGAAAGGTTAGAGCAGGCCGAATTCGCTTTCCGGATGTGTTTAGAATGTAGCTAATGTAGGGCTCAACCGCGGGATCAAATTTCGTCGCTTGTTCGCGAATCAGGTCCTCCACCCGGTCAAGTTCCGGACGCAAGAATGAGAAGGGAGAAAGCTCAGCCTCCGAAGAAGGATCGAGCGTCTGAGTGTGCGAAGTCATCAATTGGAAAACTGCGTAATGAAAGGATGAGTTTGTAAATGTCAAACCCCAGCTTAGTTACGACTGAAACACCTTGGAAGGTGTCTACTAACCGTCGAAAACACCATTCCAATTCGAGAAGTGTCATCCACTCACAATCCGGTTCCGAATTTGCTACCTTGTCCTCTTCGGGCCAGGAGTTATCGCTGGTTAATACTCCTCTGTCCGATCACAGAGAAATCTCTCACATTCAGCCCAGTTCAGTCTGATTTTCACTCACCCTTATTAGAAGAGAAGGATGCACACGCCGGTTAACCGATTTATTTCATGTTAATTACTACTTCAAAATAGTGACGTCTTCAGGCCACACGAACATGGGCGCAGATTCCCATTGCATCCATGGGTTCCGCAGCCTAGTTTTATGATGTGAAAACGTCCTTACTAGCTTTCGGTGCCCCAGGTATGCAGGAAATGATTGTTATCTTCCTCATCGTACTTCTCCTCTTTGGTGCTAAAAAAATTCCTGAGCTCGCGCGCGGCGTCGGGAAAGGCATGGGAGAATTCAAAAAGGCAAAAACTGAATTTGAACGTGAAATCAAAGAGGGAGAACAGGAAGGCGAAAAAGAATGGGAACAGTCTGACCAAACCTCAGAAACCCAATCTTCCACTTCAGAGGACTAACCCCCCAACGACAGGCTAATGATCCGACGGGTGACTGGGGTGTGGCTTTGGGCGTTTGTCCTCTCCGCATGTCTTTCGCCAAATCCAATTTTTAGCGAAAGCGTTGTTAATAAGGAAGTTAACGTAGTTTTTTATAATCTAAAAAACTACTTAGCAATGGAGCGGCGCGTCGGGAAAGAGGTCGTTAAAGACGCTCCCAAACCGGAAAATGAGGTCAGACATCTCATCGATGGGATCGTTGCTATTCAGCCTGACATTCTCGGGGTATGCGAACTGGGAGACGCCTCTTACATGGCGGATTTCAAAGGCCGCCTCAAAAAAGCTGGACTCGATCTGCCCCACACCGAGCTTGTGACTGCTGCCAGTGGACATAATCGCAACCTCGCCCTGCTCTCCCGATATCCGATCATCAAAGTCAATTCACGAGACGACTACACCTACACCATTGGAGATACGAAGCTGCCCTTTCAGCGCGGAGTTCTCGATGTCACCATCGCCATCAATCCTCGCTACCACCTGCGGTATGTCGCTCTGCACCTTAAATCCAAGCGCGACGTCCCTGAAGCCGATCAGGCCCTCATGAGGCTTAATGAAGCCCGCCTCGCACGCCAACACCTCGATCAGATCTTTGAAAAGGAGCCGGGTATTAATCTAGTCGTCATGGGCGATTTCAACGACTTGCGTATCGAGCCACCCGTTAAAGCACTACAAGGCAACTGGAGCCGCCCCGGCTACCTCAGTTCGCTCACCCTCGACGACCATTATGGATTTCGCTGGACCTATCACTGGTCCTATGCGGATTCCTACTCCCGGTTCGACTATGCTCTTTACAGCAGAGGCCTAAGCCCCGAGATCAACCGGCCCGATTCTCATATTTATCACTGGGACGACTGGGATAAGGCCAGCGACCATCGTCCTCTCGTCATGAAGATAATGCCTGAGGATCAGCAAGAATCGAAATAAGTCACTGTTTTTCGGTTTCCTCTCTTCCCCGGATAGCCCAAAACGCCCTCAAACGCGTGCTTGAACCAGCTTGTGCGGCTGATTAGCATATTTGCCTTTGGATATATCAAGACGGTTCTTTACCCCGCTGTCCGATGAAACACCTTCTCGCCGCCTGTTTGCTTCTGACCTGCCCGCTTCTCGCAGAGGAAGCTGCGAAGCTATCAAGTAGCGTGAGTTACTACGAAGAGGTGCTCCCCATCTTTCAGGCTAAGTGCCATGGCTGCCACCAACCGGCCAAGGCGAAATCCGACTACAGTATGACTGATGTCGCTTCCCTGCTTGCCGGAGGCGAAAGCGAAACAGCGATTCTTCCTGGCAACTCAAAGGAGAGTTACCTGATGGAACTGATTGCCACACAGGATGGCGATGAGCGGCCAGAGATGCCTCCGAAAGACGAGCCACTTACCGAAAATGAGGTCGAACTGGTCAGGAAGTGGATAGATCAGGGTGCTCTCGATGACACACCCGAGAACGCGAAAAAACGCTTCACTCAGGAAAACCCGCCAAAATACTCGGTTCCTCCGGTGATCACTTCGCTCGACTACTCACCTGACGGTAGGCATCTTGCGATGGCGGGATTCCACGAAGTATTAGTCCACCACGCAGACGGATCCGGACTGGTCTCTAGGCTGGTCGGCCTGTCAGAACGAATTGAAACCGTTGCTTTTTCTCCTGATGGGAAGCAACTAGCTGTCGCCGGAGGTCTTCCCGGCCGGATGGGTGAAATCCAAGTTTGGGATCTAGAAAAGAACGAGCTCAATCTCTCTAAGATCGTTGGATTTGATACCGCCTACGGAGCTAGCTGGTCTCCAGACGGAAAGCTGATTGCCTTCGGTTTGCCCGATAACACCACCCGCGCCATCGATGCAGGGAGCGGCAAGCAGATTCTCTTTATGGGAAGTCACAACGACTGGGTCCTTGATACCGATTGGGGGATTGAAGGCAAGCACCTCGTTTCGGTTGGTCGCGACATGACCGCTAAGCTAACCGAAGTCGAGACCGAACGATTCGTCGACAACCTGACTTCGATCACTCCGGGTGCACTCAAAGGAGGAATGAATGCCGTAGAACGCCACCCCGGTCAGAACCATATCCTCATCGGTGGCTCCGACGGCGTTCCTCAAATCTATCGAATGAAGCGCGAAACCGTTCGCAAGATTGGTGACAACGCAAATCTGATCAGGAAATACCCCGTTATGAAAGGCCGCATCTGGGACGTTGCTTTTCGACCCGACGGGAAACAGTTTGCAGCTGTCTCCAGCCTTAATGGAAAGGGCGAGATTAGTCTCTTCCGTGCCGAGTATGACGCCACAATTACTCCCGAACTAAAGAAACTTTTCGAAACTGTCCGCCGCTCAACCAGTGCAGAGGAAAATAAAGAGGGCAAGATCGAAGAATTCCACACCCGCAACGCTAAACGCCTCGCCCAGTTGGAGGTCGATGCCGCAGCATTCTCCATTGCCTACTCGCCGGACGGAAAAACCATTGCCGCCGGAACCGACGACGGTAAAGTTCGCCTCCTCAACTCCTCCAACTTGGAGGAGAAAAAAGTGATCACTCCGATCAATATCGAGAGTGAACTCACTAAGCCGAAGTCAAAGACCAGCCCGATTAATTACGCTAAAGGCAAACATCACGATCTTGAGGGGGAAGAACTTCATTCAGGTCGCCTGGTCAAATCTATCAGCCTCCTACCTACTAAAGTCGTTCTCAACGGGCCTGGGTCATACGCGCAACTCCTCGTGACAGGGCATTACGACAATGGTGAGACCGTCGACCTCACCCGCAAGGCGATTTTATCTTCTGATAACGAGAACCTCTTGATCGATCAGCGGGGGATCGTCTCTGCTACGAGCGATACTGGTGCCAAGATCTTGGCTACGTTCGAAGGACTCTCATCCGAAATAGCCCTACAGGCTTCCCAGATGAGTTCTAAAATGGCCCCGGACTTTGTACGTCATGTGAATCCTGTGATATCACGCATGGGCTGCAATATGGGCACGTGTCACGGCGCTAAAGACGGCAGGAATGGATTCAAACTTAGCTTACGGGGGTATGATCCCCTCTTCGATGTCCGCGCATTTGGCGACGATCACACAGCGCGGCGGGTTAATTACGCTTCACCTGACGATTCCCTGATGTTACTCAAGGCAACCGGAGCCGTTCCGCACGAAGGCGGCAAATTGACCGACATCGGTTCGGATTATTATGAAACCGTGCGCCAATGGATCGCAAATGGTGCCGAGCTTAGCCTCGACACTCCAAAAGTTTCCCGTATCGAACTGTTTCCCAAGAACCCAGTTGTTCAAAACGTCAAAGGCGCCCAACAGTTTCGGGTCGTGGCCCACTGGGCCGATGGCCAAAGTCGCGACGTAACTCGCGAAGCCTTCATCGAATCCGGCGACATGGAGATTGCCAACCATGACGACTATGGAATGATGATGGCGCTGCGACGCGGAGAAGCTCCCATCCTCGCCCGATTTGAGGGAGCTTATGCCGCGACCACTCTCACCGTAATGGGTGACCGTTCCGGCTTCACCTGGAAAGAACCGACTCACTGGGGGGAAATTGATAAACTTGTCTCAGCAAAGTGGAAACGGATGAAGCTCCAGCCCAGCGGCCTTTGCAGCGACGCTGAATTCGTTCGACGCGTGCACCTCGATCTAACAGGATTACCTCCCAGTTCTGATAGAACGAAATCGTTTCTCGCCGATAAGCGGCCCGCTCGTCAGAAGCGCAACTCGCTTGTTGATGAACTCATCGGATCCCCGGAATTCGTCGATCACTGGACCAACAAATGGAGCGATATGCTTCAGGTTAATTCCAAGTTCCTCGGGCCTGAAGGCGCTCAGCTTTTCCGCGACTGGATCCGCAAAGAAATCGACGCCAACACGCCATACGACGAATTCACTTACAAAATACTCACCGCGACAGGTTCTAACAAAGAGAACCCCGCCGCGTCTTACTTCAAAGTACTCCGTGAACCAAATGCGATCATGGAAAACACAACACATCTTTTCCTCGCAACCCGCTTTAACTGCAACAAGTGTCACGATCACCCCTTCGAACGCTGGACCCAGGATCAATATTTCGAAACCGCAGCCTACTTTGCCCGCATTGACCTAAAACGAGACACCAAAAACGCGCCCAAACAAAATCTCGGCGGAACTGCCGTTGAAGGTGCCAAACCACTCTATGAGATCGTAGGCGACAAGACTGAAGGAGAAATTAGCCACGAGCGGACCGGGGACATTCAGCCTCCCGCTTTTCCCTACGAGGCGAATCTCGAGAAAGCCGCCTTTACTGACCCTGCCAAACTCACGCGGCGCGAGGAACTTGCCGCTTGGATCACTAGCCCTGACAACGAGTATTTTGCCTCCAGCTACGCTAACCGGATTTGGGGATACCTGCTCGGCACCGGGATTATCGAACCTCTCGATGACATCCGAGCCGGTAACCCACCCACCAACCCGCAGCTTCTCAATTACCTAACCAGCCAGTTCATCAAGTCTGAGTTCAATGTGCGTGCTCTCATGGCTGAAATCTGTAAGTCGCGCACTTACCAACTCTCGATTGCTTCAAACCAGTGGAACGAAACTGACCAGACTAACTTCTCCCGCGCCATCGCCCGGCGCCTGCCGGCAGAAGTTCTTTTCGACTCGGTATACTTCGTTACTGGGGCAACCCCAAACATTCCGGGTGCCAAGGTGGGAATGAGAGCGAGCCAACTCCCCGATGCAAAACTCGACGCAAAATCTGGCTTTCTCGCAAACTTGGGACGTCCCGTTCGCGAAAGCGCCTGCGAGTGCGAGCGCAGCGCCGAAATGCAAATGAGCGCGGTTATGGCATTTTTGTCAGGGCCTACAGTAGCAGACGCTATCGGAGCGGAGAAAAGCGATCTCACCCAGCTCGTCGATACAGAACCCGACGACCGAAAACTAATCGAAGAAGTCTACTATCGCGTCTTGGCTCGGGCACCAAATGAAGCTGAGGTCGAAGCTGCACTTCAAAGCTTCGGCGAAGTAGAGACAGATCATACCACCCTTTTGGGTGAGCTCGCTCAAGCGGAAGCAGACTGGGTCCCGGTGAAGAGCAAACGAGAAGTTACCCGATTGAGAGGAATCCATAAAGCCAACGCTGACATTACATCCTACACTCCTGAATACCGACGACAGAAGGCCGAAGCCGAGGCAACTCAAAAGGCGCGCATCGCCACCGCCAAGAAGGCCTATGACGCCCGTGTTGCCGAGGTTCCTAAGCTCGCAAACGATTTCGCGGCAGGGCTCAGTGCCAGCCAGTTCTGGACCCAGTGGCACATCCTGCCTGTCAAGACAGCCACTGCATCCAATAAGGTGAAAATCGACCTCTTGGCAGATGGGTCGGTTCGCTATTCCGGTGGCTTCAAGAAGGGGAATATCGATTACCTTCTCACCGGTGACATGAAAGCTCAAAACGTGACCGGCATCATGATCGAAGCGATTCCGGATGAGCTCTTTGGTGGCTTTGGTCCCGGACTCAATCCAAATGGCAACTTTGTGATCTCCGAAGTCCAGTCCCGCTGGCATACCACAGCCGAACCGTCCAAGCACCAGCCGATCGCCTTTGCGGATGCGGTTGCCGATTTTAATCAAAACGGCTTTGACGTAAAAAACACGATCAACGGTAAGCTCGATCGCAGCGTGAAAGGCTGGGCTCTCTCTGGCTCCAACTATCAGATGCCTCATCGTGCCCTTTACCAGTTCAAAGAACCCGCAGCCGGTGACTCCAAAGGAGCCGAGATCGTCGTGGGGGTGATCTGCCGCTACTCTCAGGGAGACTACCCTATCGGTCGTTTCCGCGTCTGGTATACCACAGATGCTGATCCTCTTAACTTTGGACTTCCTGCTACTATCGCAGCTGCGGCTCAGACGGCACCATCAGCGCGCAACAAGGTCGAGCAGGAGTCACTCGCCGCTTTTATTCGCGAGAATGATGAAGAACTTCTAAAGAAGAAGTTTGCTTATCTAAAAGAGAAACGTCCTCTCCCCGCTGACCAGACAATGGAGAGCCTCAAGGCGGCGTTGAAGCAGGCTGAGCTGCCCATCAAGGAGGACCCTGGGCTACTCCAACTCCGCCGGGATATTTCCTATTCTACTGAGCAAGCCGCGAACCGTCGCCTCACTGCCGCCCAAGACCTAGCCTGGGCTCTGATTAACAGTCCATCCTTTCTCTTTAACCGCTGATCGAATCTTAACCCTGACAAAGCCATGATCCGTTTACCCGGCGAAATTGCCAAAGATCTGTGTGACTCCCATCTAAAACCCGGTCGACGCGACTTCCTTCGTGTTGGTGGCGCTGGAATGATAGGAATGACTCTGAACAACATTTTTGCGGTCCAGAACGCCAGCGCGGCCTCCGCGATGGCCAGCCGACCAGGATGGGGCAAAGCCAAGTCTGTCATCATGGTCTACCTGCAAGGTGGTCCCAGCCATATCGATCTCTGGGATCCCAAGCCAGATTCTCCCGAAAACGTCCGCTCAATCTTCAAGCCGATTAACACTAAAGTCGACGGCCTGCAGTACACCGAACTCCTACCCAAGTTGGCCCAAGTGAACGACAAGTTCACAACGATTAACTCGATGAGCTACACACCCAACGGGCTCTTCAATCACACGGCCGCGATCTACCAGATTATGACGGGTTATACCACTGATAAGGTCAGCCCCTCCGGTCAACTCGAACCCCCCTCTCCCAAGGATTTCCCCAACTTCGGTTCGCAGATCATTCGCATGAAACCAAGCGATGAACCCATGCTTCCGTTCGTGGTCATGCCTCGCCCGCTTCAGGAGTCAAACGTCATCAACAAGGGAGGCACCGCCGGCTTTCTTGGCAAAGCCTACGATCCCTATTACCTTTTCCCCGAAGGGGACGACATGGACATGACGAAGATGAACCGGATCAAAATCGATGATCTTCAACTTCGACCGGACGTCTTTTCACTTCGCCTTCAGCGTCGCGCTAAACTCCGCAACGCGCTCAACCAACAGATGCCAACCATCGACAAAGCGGTGGAAAACTACAATCTCGACGAGTATTACGACAAGGCACTCAACCTCATCATCTCCGGCCGTGCCCGCGACGCGTTCAACATTGAAGCGGAAACCGAAGACATGCGCGATCGCTACGGGCGCAATACATTTGGGCAAAGCTGCCTGCTAGCCCGCCGTCTTGTTGAAGCCGGGACCAAGGTAGTAGAGGTCATCTGGCCCAAGGTCGCCAACTCCAACGAGCATAGTTGGGATCAGCACAGCGGTCTGCCAGATCGCATCAAGAACAAGTCAGCTCCCATGCTCGACATGGGACTCTCCGCCCTATTTGAAGACCTTGACTCCCGTGGACTGCTTGAAGAAACCCTCGTCGTTGCCATTGGCGAATTTGGGCGCAGTCCCGAAAAAGGAGTCTCCACCAGTGGAAACAACAACAGCGCCGATGGACGCGATCATTGGCCCTACTGCTACACTTCCGTCATCGGGGGTGCCGGTATCAAACGCGGCTACGTTCACGGCAAGTCTGATAAGACAGGCTCTGCACCGGTGGAAGACCCCGTCCACCCTTCCGAAATTCTCGCCACGATCTATCATGCGATGGGAATTGACCCACAGACAATCGTCTACAACCACCTTAACCAGCCCCGCGAACTGGTGAATGCCCACCATTGCGAGAAGCTTTTTACCTAGCAACAGGCTCTTTACGATTTGTCTAAACCCTCCTCTAGGGCGCTTGCCAATCGATTAGAGCGACGATCAACCTTGGCTTTAGTCAAACAATCTATCCTCTCAGATTGAGATACCCACCGTCGATATTATAAGTCTGGCCGGTAACATAAGAGGCATCATCACTGCAGAGGTAAAGAGCCAGCTTTCCAATTTCGTCTGGCTTCGCCATTCGACCGATAGGCTGAACTGCGGAGAGTTTCTCGAACATTTCCTCCTTATTGTCCGGGTAATTCTTTTCAAGATAACCATCAACAAACGGCGTATGAACGCGCGCCGGACAAATCGCGTTGCAGCGGATATTTTCGTCAAGGTGATCAGCCGCTACCGCCAACGTTAATGTTTGGACAGCCCCCTTGCTCGCCGAGTAAGCAAACCGATCTTTCAGACCCGTGACTGCAGCAATACTAGACATATTAAGGACGACCCCCCCACCATTTTCAATCATTGCGGGAAGTATGTGGTGGAGGCACATATAGACCCCCTTCACATTCACCTCCATGACGCGGTCGAATTCTTCTTCCGATGTCGTCGTAGCTGTCCCAATATTGGCAATCCCTGCATTATTCACCAAGATATTTGGCTGTCCGAAGGCAGATTGACAAAACCGTAGAGCTTCCATGACTGAATCGGCCCTGCTCACATCGCACTTTACAAAAGTCGCTTTCCCACCTCGAGCTTGTATAACACTTACGGTTTTGTCCGCGGCGCTTTCATCGAGATCAAAGATAACGATTGAAGCTCCGCCAGAAGCGAAGGATTGAGATATAGCGCGGCCGATACCGGAGCCTCCCCCCGTCACAATAGCGATTTTTCCAGAAAGTTGGGACATGCTAAATTCTCAGGCGAAATAAGAGATCAAGCAACGCCTTTCGAACCGCGTATTTTCAAATCCTCAAAAATACCTTGTCAACAAGGGGCACTCGGGGCCGTCAAAGCCATGAGGATCTGCAAGCCGCTTAATGAACCAATTAGATCTTTCCTGAAGCTTTACATTCTCTACACTTTAGACCGCTGCAGCAAATGTCGTTCGCCTCACCACACTTCTTTCTACTCCTTCCCCTACTTTTTCTTGCGGGTTGGCTATTGCGGCGACTTCAACTTTGGCGCCCCTTGCGTGTCCTTCTCGTGGTCCTGCTTGTGGTCGCCATCTGCGATCCTTTGATCAAGCTAAAGCGCGGCGGGATGGATCTCTGGGTGCTGCTGGATCGCTCTGCTTCAGCCCGAGATATGGTCGATGCTGGAGAAAGAGAATGGAAATCACTTCTCGAAAACTCCAAGCCCGGCTCGGACTATCGCGCTTTCTTCCTCGACTATGCGGGTGAGGTCATCCCAACCGCCGAGACCGAAAACTCCATATACAGTGGTAACCGCAACCTGACTCGGACATCACTCGCCATTCGCGACGCCTTGGCGCGGATGGATCTGAATAAGCATAACCGCATCCTCGCATTCACGGACGGCTACAGTACTGAACCACTGACTGGCATCACCGAAAAACTGCTCAAGGAAGGCATTCCGCTCGACTATCGCGAACTTCTCTCCCCTGAGGTCGTTGACTATCAGGTCGCGGATCTCAGCTTGAGGAATCGGGTTCAGCCTGGTGAGCCCTTTGTCGTAGATGTCGTGCTTTCTTCAAATGCCGAAGGAACGGTTCCTGTCACCCTGGCGCGGGCAGGAAAGACCCTCTTCACCCGTGATGTCGAAATCAAGAATGGCGAGGGCCGAATCCGTTTTTCTGACCGGATCACTCAGCCAGGCGCTCATCGCTATCTCGCGACGATCAATCCAGAATCTGACGCCCATTCAGGAAACAATCGCCGAGAGCGTTGGATTGAAATAACTTCCGGACCCCGGATCGTTCTGCTTTCAACATATACCAATGATCCCATCGCAGCCGCCCTGCGCTCGCAAGGCTTCGAGGTTGAGGTTATCGAAGACTCTCTCTCCGTCACACCAGGGGTGCTCACCGGGGCTCGAGCTGTGGTTATCAACAACGTGCCATCATACGAACTGCCCAACGACTTTCTCGGTTCGCTCGACTTCTTCGTGAATGACCAGGGCGGTGGCCTCTTGATGGTGGGTGGTAAGAACAGCTTCGGTTCTGGCGGCTATTATCAATCGGCGATTGATCCATTGCTACCGGTGACCATGGAACTCAAAAGCGAGCACCGGAAACTCTCAGTTGCTATGGCGATCGTGATGGACCGCTCCGGCTCCATGGGGATGACGACACCATCTGGCAATTCAAAGATGCAACTTGCTAATGAAGGTGCAGGCCGCGCTGTCGAACTTCTTGGCGACATGGATGCGGTGACGGTTTTTGCCGTCGATAGTCAGGCCCACAAAGTAACTGATTTACTCAACGTAGGTAAAAACCGCGGCGAACTAATCAGTCGCATCCGCAGGATCGAATCAATGGGAGGCGGTATTTATGTTTACACTGGAATGAGCGCAGCATGGAATGAGCTACAGAAAGCTGATGTCGGACAACGGCACATAATTTTGTTTAGCGATGCTGCTGACTCCGAAGAGCCGGGGAAGTATCAAGACCTTCTTCAAGAAATGGCTGCCGACGGAACCACGGTAAGTGTGATCGGCCTCGGAAACCGCAGCGATCCTGACGCTTCTTTCCTTGAGGACATAGCCAAGCGAGGTAGTGGTAGGATGTTTTTTACGGAAATCCCCAGCGCGATTCCTAACATTTTTGCCCAGGAAACAGTTGCCGTTGCACGCTCTTCTTTTATAGACGAACCGGTTGGCACTCAATCCACCGGCCGCTGGTATGAATTCGCACAAAGCGACTTGGAATGGCCCGGACAGGTTGATGGCTATAACCTGAGCTATATTCGCGATGGGGATGAGGCTGCCGCCGTGACAACAGATTCTTATAAGGCACCACTTATTGCTTTTGGACGTCGTGGTATCGGCAAGACAGCCGCTGTATCATTCCCTCTCGGGGGCGACTACTCCGAGACGATAAGGAAATGGGAACTCTATGGTGACTTCATTCAGACCCTGACACGATGGCTAATGGGAGAAAATGTCCCCGCCGGTGTTGGTTTGAGGCATAATCTCATTGGGACCGAGCTCACGATCGATCTGCTCTACGACGCTGAGGAATGGACCTCACGCTTTGCTAAATCCCCACCCGAATTAATGTTGAGCCGCGGTAGCGGCCAAGCCGTATCCGAAGCGATCACGTGGGAACGGCTCGCTCCGGGCCGTTATTCGGTAAGGACTACTCTGAACGAAAATGAGCCGGTGAGAGGCGCGGTCAAAATTGACGGTAGTGCGATCCCTTTCGGGCCCATGGTTGCCGGAAGCGCCACCGAATGGAATTTTGATACCGAAAGGCTCGCGGAGCTAAGAGAAACATCCACCACCACAGGTGGTGGAGCTATTCTTGATCTCACGGATGCTTGGCGGAAACCCCCTTCCCCCGGCTTTGAATCGATCAAAGCCTGGTTTCTGATTGCGGCCTTTCTGATTTTTTTGGCCGAAGCATATGCGACGAGAACCGGATGGAAGATGCCAGTTTACAACCTCGCAACTATAGG
>DCQY01000015.1:0-186 GCA_002323995.1 Akkermansiaceae bacterium UBA1506
GCAGACAGTCGAAATTAGGAAGAAGTAAAAGTTGACATTGGAGTAATATTCTGGTTTCCATTTCAATTCCGCTGGATTTGGCCTTTTTAAGGGAAACGCCTCAGCGACACAATTATATGAAGAAGTTAATTGCGAATCCACATTCTGTTTACCGAACGTGGTTCTATGCCAGTGCCGTTTCGGTAG
>DCQY01000015.1:569-20190 GCA_002323995.1 Akkermansiaceae bacterium UBA1506
TACGTGATCCAGAAGCAAGAGGAGGTTAGGCAGGCCGACGCGGCCGCTCTGAGAGGTACCCAGCTAATGGCTGACGGCGACTATGAGGGGGCAATTGATCAATTTCACAACGCCATCGATCTTCTCCCGGATGCACCCATGACCGAGGAGCGCAGTCGTGCCTATATTTCCCAGTTTTCTCGTGCCAGCGTGAGCCTTGCCCGTCAGCGTGCTGATGAGGGACGGTATCCTGAGGCGATTTACCTAGTGGAAGAGGTTCTCCAACCAACGATAAGTCCCGACAATATCGACGCCAAACGCCTTCTTGAGCGCTTAAATGATCCGGAATATTACTCCCCGGCTTTGACCCCTTCGCACCTAGAGCGCGTGCGCCGGGTGAAGTTGGCTCTTCAGACGGCTCAGGGGTTCGTTGATCTTGGTGACTACGACCGGGCAGACCGCGAATTCAATAAGGTCCTTAACGATGACCCCTACAATGTAGCAGCTCGCAGAGGCATGGAGGTTAATGAGCGTCAGCGCCTAAACTATTACGATGCGGCTTACGATCACACCCGCGCGAGGGCACTTCGCGAGATCTCTGAAGGCTGGGCTACGCCGATCCCTGCGTCGGTCGAGAGCGGGCGTATCGTCGAAATGCCGACAGATACCAGCACAACGCGGATTCGCCAGATTGAGGATAAGCTGAAGAACATTTACCTTCCCAGCGTAGAGTTTGCTGACACGCCACTCCAAGACGCTCTTAACTTTCTCCAACAGAGGAGTGTTGAGTTGGACGCATCTGAGCCAGACCCCGCACTCAAGGGGATCAATATCGTCCTTGATGCCGATGTCGTCAGTGGCGGTGGCGCAGCAGTTCCTGCTGATGCCAGCGATGGCTTTGGATTCGAGGGAGGAGCTCCTGCCGCTCCTGCTTTTGGCGGTGGTGGCATTTCCGGCACCCGCGTTACGCTTCGTTTGTCTAACGTTCCGCTTGCTGAGGCTCTCCGTTACACGACTTCATTGGCGGGTTTGAAATACAAAGTCGAGCCTAATGCCGTGCTCGTGGTGCCATTGTCCCGCCCCGATGCCGAGCTGTTTGCCAATGTTTACGTGGTTCCCCCAACGTTCCTGTCGACTGATGCTGGTGGTGGAGGTGGTGCTGCTGCTGCCGCGGATCCGTTTGCTGATCCTGTGGCTCCTTCGGGGCTTGCTGTCTCGGCTCGTCCAACCGCCAAAACAGTGCTCGAAAACGCGGGTATTTCTTTTCCTCCTGGAGCCAGTGCTATCTATAACAAGACCACTTCTCAGTTGATCGTTCGTAACACGGCGGATCAGATGGAGATGGTTGAAGCCTACATTGACTCCATCACCTCAGGCGTTGAAAAACAGATTTACATTACCTCTCGTTTCGTTGAAATCGCCGAAGAAGACGCCGATGAGCTTGGTTTTGACTGGCTCTTGGGACCATTCACTCTCAACTCCACAGACCGCATTTCTGGCAGCGGAGGTACCCCAGGTTTTACCGCAAACAACGGTCCTCAGGCCAACGATTACAGCTTTATTGACTCCGCCACCGGAACTCCCATCGGCGGGAACCCGGTTACCGCTGGAAACCGCTCAGGATTTCAGGGTATCAGCAGCAACTCAATCGATGCTCTTATTTCAGGTCAACCAACAGGTGTTACTCCTGCGGTTTTTGGAATAGCCGGTATTCTGACCGATCCTCAGTTCCAGGTTGTGATTCGCGCCCTGAACCAGAAGAAGGGAGTTGACCTTCTGTCTGCTCCTTCCGTGATGGCTCGCAGCGGTCAGCGGGCCAAGATTGAGGTAATTCGAGAGTTCATTTATCCGACTGAGTATGATCCTCCGGAAATTCCTAACCAGGTTGGTGGAGGAATTGGTGGTGGATCTGTCGAGGTGTTTCCTGTGACCCCAGCAACACCAACCGCGTTTGAGACCCGCAATACCGGTGTTACTCTTGAAGTTGACCCTGTTCTCGGTGCTGATGAATTCACAATTGATCTTAACTTGGCTCCCGAAGTGGTCGAATTTGACGGGTTCATCAACTATGGAAGTCCAATCTCGACATCAGCTACCAATCTCTTAACGGGTGCTCCCGAGCAGGTTATTATTACGGAAAACCGCATCGAGATGCCGGTTTTCAATACACGTAAGGTGACAACACAGGTAACAGTCTGGGATGGGCAGACCGTCGCTCTTGGTGGTTTGATTCGCGAAGATGTTCAGGACGTTGAAGATAAGATTCCTCTGATGGGAGACCTTCCGCTTGTTGGGCGGCTTTTCCGCTCCAGCGCCGAGCTGCACCTCAAGCGAAATCTGACTATCTTTGTGAAAGCACAATTAATGGATCCTGCGGGCATGCCAATTAATGGGCGTATCAGCGATGAGGAGTTGCCGCAACCGGTTCCCCGTGCTCCTCTGACAGTGCCGAGTGCTTTTGCTCCGCTGCCACCGCTGCCATCATACCAAAAGTAAATCAGCGCTTCTGCGTTGAGTCAGTTTTTGATGGCGCGTCTGTAATGGGCGCGCCATTTTCTTTTTGCAGAGAGCTAAACATGATCGTGATCGGAGTAACGGGTGGCGTGGCATGCGGTAAATCCACCGTCAGCCGGAAACTTAAGGAAAGACTTCCGACCGAGCTCGTTGGCGTCTTCGATTCGGATGCAGCGGTTAAGGAGTTGATGACACGTGACGAGGTAGTAGAAGCGATTAAAGAGATTGATGAAATTTCGGCCGGATTTTTCAAAGAGGGTGGTTTATTGAAAGATAAGTTCCGAAAACGGGTATTTGATAATTCTGATTTTCGTGAGAGGGTTCAATCGATACTGCATCCGCTGGTTTCTGACCTGGCCAGCCAGTTTTGCGAAAAAAACCAAACTTTCGCAAAGATGGTGCTGATGGAAATCCCTTTGTTGTACGAAGTGAGTTTTCCGTTAGATAGGGATCTTGAAGTGGTGGTTGCTGCCAGCAGGGAAACCCAGTTGGCCAGGTTACAGAGTAAAAGGCATTTGGATTGCGAACTGGCCGAAAGGGTGGTGGCTTCACAACTACCTACCGAAGAAAAAATTAATCGAGGCGATATTCTCGTATGGAACGATGGAAACGAGGAAGCGCTTGATGAACAAATCAGGCACTTAGTAAATCGCTGCCTCCCAATTTTTGATTAAATGACAGACAAAGCAACTACTGTAGAGGAAGAAGCTGAGAAGGGCGTTACCGAAGAGAATGCACCAGCTATTGAGTTACCCGAGTCTGTGGACATTAACAAGTTTCAACAGCGCTCACTCAACGATTTACATGCCGCAGCGCAGGAGATTGGACTTCGTGTGGCCGGGGTTCGTTCAAAACACCAACTGGTTTTTGAAATACTCAAATACTATGGCGATCATAACGTAGAAATGTTTGCTGAGGGCTTTCTCGATTTTTCCGGCGATAGTTTCGGTTTTCTGCGCTGGCCGGCGTTTAGTTTCGCTTCAAATGCCGATGATGTCTATGTGCCGGCTGCCTTAATCAAAAAGCTTAATCTAGCTGTTGGACAGCGGTTAAAATGTCGAGTTCGTTCTCCGAGAGACCGTGAGAAATTTTTATCAGTCGAAGAGGTTCTTGAGGTGGAGGCGGTCGAAGCAGGGTCGTGGGAAGATCCCACCGGATTTGATCATCTTACCGCCTTGTTCCCTGCAGAGCGCCTTATACTCGAATCGTCTGATGTCGATGCCCCTTCTCCTAGGGTAATCGATCTTGTTTCGCCTCTTGGCAAGGGCCAGAGGGGATTGATTGTTGCGCCCCCGCGGGGAGGTAAAACCATTCTACTAAAGAACATCGCGCTTTCGATTTCTAAGAATAATCCTGAGGTGGAGTTGATCGTATTGTTGCTCGATGAGCGGCCCGAGGAAGTCACGGATTTTAAGGAGACTGTTAACGCTTCGGTCTACAGTTCCACTTTCGATGAATCGGCGAAGCGACATATTCAAGTTTCTGATATGGTTCTGAACCGAGCTAAGCGGTTAGTTGAGACCGGTAAGGACGTTGTGGTTCTTCTAGATAGCCTGACCCGCCTAGCCAGAGCTCACAATGCCGCTAACCAATCTGGTGGGGGAGGTGGGCGTAAAGGGCGTGGTGGCGGTCCGATCGGTAGTGGCGGTATTTCCCCCAAAGCACTCGAACGCTCGCGGAGGTTTTTCGGCGCAGCACGAAATGTAGAGGAAGGGGGGAGCCTCACCATTCTGGCGACTTGCTTGATTGAAACCGATAGCCGAATGGATGATGTGATTTTTGAGGAATTTAAAGGGACTGGTAACATGGAGATAGCCTTAGATCGCGAAATGGCCGAGTCGCGAATCTTCCCGGCGATTCACCTCTTGAAGAGTGGGACGCGTAAGGATGACCTTTTGTATCACCCTGAGGAATATCAGCGCATTAGTAGCCTGCGAAAACAGATGGTTCAGCGACCCGCTCCCGAAGCTATGGAGGTCCTTCTCAAGTTAATTCAGGCGACAAATTCCAACGCAGAACTGCTTCTGCGTGGCATTCAGTAAGTGGAACGCTTTCTCTATGTCCGGTGCGGCCATCGATCCCTTTTACGCAGTAGAAGAACGGTATATCGAAACCGATGCCGACCTTTCTTGTTTTATTGAGGCAGTCGTCGCATCTGGCAATCTGTCAGCGTGCTCCATCGATACGGAGGCTGATAGCATGCATTCCTATGAAACTAAGCTGTGTCTTATCCAGTTCGCCGTGTCTGACAGGCTCGCAATTATCGATCCTCTCGCGCTCACGGATAAAGGGTTGGCTATGTTCCCGGAGTTTATTGATCAGTTTGAAACGGTTTGGATGCACGGTGCCGATTATGATATTTCGCTCTTTCGAATGACGTTTGATTGGGCGCCAGATGAGATTCTGGACACCCAGATTGGGGCTAGATTTCTTGGTGCTGAGCGATTCGGTTTGGCTTATTTGCTGGAGGAGGAATATGGCGTTCAGGTATCTAAGCAGTCTCAGAAAGCTGACTGGAGTCGTCGCCCACTAAGCGAAAAGATGCTGGAGTATGCCTTCAACGACGTGCGCTATTTGATTGATCTTGGGCAGAAGATTGAATCACGCCTCGAGAAGCTAAATCGCAAAGCCTGGTTTCTTGAGGCCTGCAATTTCGCTCGCCACAGTGCCTTTGGTAGAAATGACAAACCGGCGCGAGAACAGTGGAGGATCTCGGGTTGGGGGAAGCTTTCTCCAAAAGGGCTAAATTACCTAAAGCATTTATGGCTGTGGCGGGATGAGGAGTGCAGCCGTCTTGATCGGCCGGCATTCAAATTCCTTAGCAATCAAGAACTGATTCGCATGGCAAGCAATCTTGAGGCGGACCGCAAAGCAGATCCGCCCCACTATCTCCGTTCAAACTATGTTCGGCGAATGGGAGTAGCAATTGCAGCGGCTAGAGAAACCCCCGCTAAGGACTACCCGAGTAAGCGGGTCAGGGGTAATGGGCCGAGACTCGATATTGATGAAAGTCAATTCGGTAGAATTCGGGCCAAACGTGATGCTGTTGCTAAAGAACTTAAGCTAGAACCGACCATTATTGCTACTCGCGGCAATATGGAAATGCTGGCAGCTAAGAACATTGATAAGAACAATCGAGATGAGATTCTGCTAAACTGGCAGAAAGAGGTCCTCGGTGATGTCGCGAATTGAATAATCGAATTTGGGGAACGCTTATTTGAGGCAACTGAGGGGAACCGCTTCAAATAAGAGCAGAAGTTCGCAAGCTACCTCACTTGCTTAGCATCTTATCTTTCTCTAGCTTAAGGCCCATTTTCCGGTAAAGCGTGGCGATACTCACGCCCAGCATACTGGCAGCTTTCTCGCGGGAACCATCGTTATACTTCAAGGTTTCGCGGATAAAGAGTTTCTCCTGTTTCCGGACGTAGTCCTGGAGGCCAGAACCAATCGGAAGGTGGTGGGTTGTCTTCTCATCTTCATCAGTGATCTCTACTTTCTGAGTGACTTTTGGTGGGAGATCGACTGGTTTGATTCGCCCAGACTCGGCAAAGGCGCAGGCACGCTCGATAGCATTCTGTAGTTCGCCGACATTTCCGGGCCAGTTGTAGCTTTCGAGGAGACGCTTGGCGTATTTGTCAATCTCGGGCACCTTGCTGCCCGAACGCTCCGCAGCTTGCTTTAGGAAGTGTTCACAGAGAGGCTCGATGTCTTCCACCCTTGCCCGGAGTGGTGGCACTTCGATCGGGATGATAGAAATCTTGTAGTAGAGATCTTCGCGAAAGGTGCCAGCGTCGATCAAATCCTGCATTGGTTTAGCGGAGGAGGCCAGAAAGCGAACATCCATGTGGCGGGGGAGATCACCCATGATCCGGCGAGTGCTGATTTCTTCTAGATAGCTTTCAAGTTTAGATTGGAGCCGCAAAGGAAGTACATGTATCTCCTCGAGAAAGATCGTTCCACCTGCGGCACGAGAGAAAATCGTTTCTCCCCGGCTCGCAAGAGAACCAAACAGCTCGATTTCGAGCAAATCCTCAGGAAGTGCTGAACACTGAAGAACTTTGAATGGTGCATCCTTGCGAGAACTGGCATTGTGAATGCTTCGAGCAACCATCTGCTTGCCTGCCCCAAATTCTCCTTCAAGAAGAACCGGAGCATCGTTTTCTGCGATTTTATCGATGATCTGAAGGATTTCCTTCACCTTGGAGCTCTCTCCGATCATCCCGCCGGTATTGACTTTAATGGCAGTTGACTGGAATTGTTCAAACGTGGTCGTGCCGCCTGACGTCGGTCGCTGGAGGCCGAGTTCCACAGTTCGCTGCAGATCGGCAAGCTCAAAAGGTTTCGTGAGATAATCAAACGCTCCGAGTCTCATGGCTTCGACGGCAGTTTCCACTGAGCCGTTCCCTGTCACCATAATAACTTGAGTGGAAGGATGGTTTTCTTCGCTATAGCGAATGATGTCGAGCCCGTTCATATCCCCAATCAGGAGGTCAACAATCATGAGCTCCGGTTGAAGTGACTCTAGTGCTTTAATGCCGTCTTTTCCTGTCTGAACAGCTGTCACATCGTGGCCTTGCTGACGGCAGGACTTTGACATCAGGTTGAGGATTGCGGCTTCGTCGTCAATAATGAGTACTTTTGCCATTGGAATCGGTGTTGAGTGGTTACGAATCTTTGGATTAGATGTTTAAGATTCTTAAATACTACGGATTTATTAACTAAATCAATAGAAAAATCTCATTTTTGACAATCTCAATTCTCAGACGACCTAAAAACCTCTCCGAAACCTGCCCAATATTGTTGCGGGTAATCACCGAATTACCCGAGAAAATTGGGTCCAGTTTGAGGAAGATCGCAAGTTGGATTAGGTTGCGATAACTATTACTAAGAATTTGGTGGGCAAATCGTTAAAGACACTGGAGTCGATTTGATTATGCCTGCCGCTTCCCGTCACCTCATGGAGGTTTCTCCTCAAGAACTAGTTGAATCTGCCCAAGCAGAGTACGAAGGCCCGTTGACCGGCTACGCCGCTGGTCTTCTTGGTGGTGATTGGGAGCGCGCCAGAGACGTCGTTCAAGACACTTTTGTTAAGTTGCACCGTCAGGATGCTGAATTGATCGGCGGTCGAGTGAAAAGTTGGCTCTACACAGTTTGTCGCAATCGGTCTATCGACGTGCTTCGCAAAGAGAATCCAATGATAACTTCCGCTGGAGAGGCGTTTGAAAATCTAAACGATTCCGAGCCAGATCCCGCAGACAGAATGGAGCGAAAAGAGCGTTTCGAGGAAGTTTTGCGAGTCCTCGAACGGCTTCCCGAAAACCAGCGTGAGGTGATTCGGCTAAAATTTCAGGGTGACCTCAGCTACAAGGAAATCGCTGAGGTTACCGGATTGAGCGTCAGTAATGTCGGTTTCCTGATTCACACCGGTATTAAGCGTCTGAGAACCTTGATGGGAGTTGATGTAGCCTAATTAAATCTTACGTCCAGTAAATTGCCAAAGCCATGAGTCTAGAACCCATTGACCCCGACGACCCTCAATTGACTGCTTACGCATTAGGAGAGTTTTCCTCATCTGAGGCGGCATCCTTTGAAGCTCGTTTGAAAATATCCCCTGTGGCAGAGCTTGAGCTTGCAGCGATAAGGGATCTTTCGGACCTGCTTACGTCAGGGCTCAAGCGTGATTGGGAATTAAATCGAAGTGAAGAGGTCAAAGTCGATCTTGAGGACCCGAAATATACCGCTTTCGCCCTCAATGAGTTGGCGGACGATGAAAGGGTTGAGGTGCAAGTTGAGTTGGCGGCTTCTCCTGCAGCCCAGAAGGAGCTGAATTCGATGGCGGAATTCATGTCCATGCTCTCCACTGGTCTCAAAAATGAGTGGGAGTCCAAGCTCGGCGAAACGAAGTTGAATGTTTGTGACGTTCCAGTGTCCACCGATGCCAATATCGTCAAAGTTGCTTTCCCCCAAAAACGCTGGGCACGGATGGGGGTAGCAGCAGCTGTTGCGGCTCTGTTGGCTGTTGCTTTTACCGTTATGCAGCCGGGTGCGAAAAACGTCGAGGTGGGAAACTGGGGCAGTGGGCTTTCTGCTTCTTCTGGTGAGGTAAGTGTCGATTTTTCAGATGAGGGTTTTAGCGGGGTCACTTCTGCTCTTGGTGTTAATGTTCCTCAACTCTTTCTAGCTGAAGAGGTGGAAGATATTTCGGATCTAAACTTTGCTTTCGGCAGCGGTCCAGCCGTGCTTGACGCTAGCTATCTCGAATCGAAAGATGTTGTGCCAACCGATGAAGGGACCGGTGCAATGTATCTAAAACCCGCAGGTTTTTCCCCGGCATCGCAGCGAATCGATTCGTATCTCCCGCAGGATGCTTCCGCCATTAAGCCGGAAGGCGAATTGGTTCCGATGCGACGCAGTCGCGGAATGATCGTAGAAAGTTTTATTCCTCGTGCCCGTGAGGAAAGCATGGTGGATCGGAAGATTCGACTTGCTGCTGAGTTGCAAGGAGTTCAGATCGAGTTGGAGCAGATGTTGACTCGACTGGCTCCTGGTTCTGCTGAGCGCCGACAGTTTCAATTAATTATTGAGGGCAACAGCCGTGCTTTAGAGGAACTGAAAGCACAGATTGTGGAGTAAAATTTCCCGCTGGACTGGTTCTGGTTGTGGACGTAAACCCTGTAGGGCCGGAAGGAGAAATTCTTCCGGCCCTTCTTTTTTCGGTATTTTTGTTCGAAGAAGTTGAATTTTTTAAGGCATTAGTGAACATGGTCGCCGCCACACTGCACCTCCCAATTGAAAGAACAACCAACCGAAGCCAGCCCCCGACTCGATGCTAGTTCTGGAGACCCGAACGGTGTCTTGGGAATGATCCGCCTGAAAGATCCTCCGTTCTGCGGTGAGATCTTTTCCCATGAGAATCTTAAACGTGGCCGCTGGTTTGTAAAATTAGGCGCTGTTAGGGTGGTGACAGTGAATCTGCAGGGGCGTTTCTCTGGTGTGTTTGGCCAAGTTCAAGATGCGGGTGGCGGGCCACCGGTAGAAGTAAGCCTTATTGTTCAGCTGCGCGATAGTGGGGAATGGAAAGTTGAAGGGAGAAGTGATCGCAATGGAGGCAGGAACGATGAATTCGTAGCTGCGCTCCTTATGGCAGCAATGATTGAAAAAGGCGGAGCCTCCGACGAGTCATTTGGTCTCGGAGAAATAAAGTCGAGATTACAACTTCTGTCTGCAGATGTCAGGGCCGGCATCCTGCACTGGGATGATTCTGAAGCAAGGGACGTACTAGAGCGGATGCCATTGGCTCAGGTTGAGGAACTTGATCTTGAGTTGGAAGCCCTCTTGCGGGAGATGGGCCTTAAGCGACTAGTTGAGATTTATCCGTGGGACGAAATTGAAGCGGATTATCGACAGTGTTATGGCTACTCAGCGGTTAGGCGAGGAATGCAGGAGGTTTTTTGGGCCGAGTTCTTAGCGAATAGAAAGACGGAACTTGAGGGGCTTGGCTGTATCGTCACGGTGGAGGATGACTTCGGCCTACAAGTGGTCGAGCCAACGGAGTTTTATGGTGAATTGCAGGCGGAAGGTCAGGAAGTTGATTGGTTTGGTTTTGAATATGGCATTCGGATGAAAGGGGAAAGGGTGAACCTGCTCCCGTATCTTGTTCGCTATCTCGAGAGCCGCCCTTCTGGCTTCTCTCTTTCTTCATTAGAGAAATTACCAGTCTCAAATAAAATTCCGATTCAGGTAGGTAACTCCGGAAAATTCATTGCCATGCCGGCGAAGAAGCTAAGCGCGGTTCTAAGTCTTCTCACTGAGCTATTTGATCACAATCCTGTATCTGACAGTGGGACAATAAGACTGCACAAAGTCAGGGCGGCTCAACTCACCTGCTACAAGGGAGGCGAGTTGGTCGTTAAATCGGCACCGAGTACTCTGCTTGCGCATGCAAAAGAACTTGAAGCCCTGAGACCCAAGAGTGATCCGAAAGCACCGAAAGAGTTTCTCGCTACCTTGCGCCCGTATCAACAAGACGGGTTTGAGTGGCTTCAGTTTCTGCGTGAACAGGAGCTTGGAGGTATTCTTGCCGATGACATGGGTTTAGGTAAGACCATTCAGACCCTCTGCCACCTGCATTACGAGAAAGAGAGCGGGAGAGCAAATTTACCCAGTCTGATCGTTGCGCCAAAGAGTGTTGTCCCCAATTGGGAGAAGGAAGCGAAGAGGTTTGCACCATCATTGAAGGTGCTAGCGCTGCAAGGAGGAAGCAGGAAGAAGTATTATGAAGTTTTGAGCTACACGGATCTCGTGGTCACATCATACCCGGTCTTGCTAAGGGATGCAGAGGAATTATTGAGTCAACCATTTCACTATGTCGTTTTAGACGAGGCCCATACAATTAAGAATACAACATCTCAGGTCACCAAGGTTGCTTATCGAATCGACGCAAGGCACCGTCTTTGTCTTTCCGGAACTCCAATCGAAAATAACTTGGGTGAATTGTGGTCCTTGTTTCACTTCTTGATGCCCGGCTACCTTGGAAGCGAAGATAGTTTTAATCGGTGCTATCGAACACCTATCGAGAAAAATCGGGATGAGGGGCTTCGTAAACGGCTCGCGGAAAGAGTGGCGCCTCTGATGCTGCGCCGCACAAAGAGTCTAGTCGCCACCGATCTTCCTCCTAAGACAGAGATCGTTCGCACGGTAGAGTTGTGGCCCAAGCAGGTGGAATTATATGAGGCGGTGAGAGCAGCGGTCAGTCGAGAAGTTCATGAAGAAATTGAGAGGTTTGGGATGGAGAAGACTAAGTTGTTAGTACTTGATGCGTTAATGAAACTCCGTCAGGTCTGTAACCACCCGAGGCTTCTTAAGCTACCAAGTGCCCAGCGAGCAAAGAGTTCTGCCAAGATGGACCTTCTCATGGAATGGCTTCCCTTAATGCTAGAGGAGGGGCGGCGGATCTTGATATTTTCGCAGTTTACGGGAATGCTCGATTTGATCGAAGAGGCGCTGCGAAAAGAAGGGATTCGCTTTTTGACCCTCACAGGGCAGTCGAAAGACCGAGGAAAGCTATGCGATGACTTTCAGTCAGGAAAAGCTCCAGTCTTTCTCATAAGTCTGAGGGCGGGCGGCACAGGACTAAACTTGACTCTGGCTGACACGGTAATTCACTTTGACCCTTGGTGGAACCCAGCATTGGAGGCGCAGGCAACTGACCGTGCTTATCGAATCGGGCAGCAAAATCCCGTTTTCGTTTATAAGCTGATTACCGCAGGGACAATTGAAGAGAAGATTTTGCTCTTGCAGCAGAAAAAGCGAGCTCTGTTCGAAGGTATCCTAGAAGGAGCGCCCCAAAAGCTATCGTTTTCCGAAGATGAGCTCGGCGATCTGCTTTCCCCTGTGGAGTGACTAATATTTCAGGCCAGGAATTTTCCCGTGAGCCACAAGCTTCCCCCGATTAGGATTGAGTTCAAATACGTCGACTCCATTTCCGAGAATGCCTTGCGAGCTTTTGCCTCGTGCGCCGAAGACGTAGTGTTTGTTTTCCTCAGGGTTGTAGCCCATGTAGATCATCACATGGGAAACTCGATGACCGGAATTCCAGGTACCACCCCAGAAGATCAGGTCACCGGGGGAAAGTTTCTTGAGCATCTTGGAAGTCGAATTCCTTCCATAAACGTCATCGAGGGTTCTTTTCCTTTTGAGCCAGTCATACTGCTGGTAAGAGGTCCTAGGAACATCTTCAATGCCGATGCTTAAAAGCAGGCGTTGGACTGCTCCTGAACAGTCAAGACCTCCGGCATCAGGGTCGTCCGAACCGAACTGGTAAGTGAGGCCCATCCTAGCCAATCGATGGGCCTCCTCACGAAGTCGTGCAAGAGTGCGGGGATCTTCTTTGCCTTCTTTTTCTCTAAAGGTTCCAAGTTGATTAAAATTCGAACCAACGGCAGCCGCAGGCTTTGGTGCCGAGGGGCGCTCATTGATGTTTTCCGATACTGGAGGAGTATTAACGTTCGGGGCATTGCCTGATGGTAAGGATGACCCCTCTTGAGCGGGAAATGGCGGAGGAATTTGGACAGTGAAGACGCGTGAATGATGCGCGACGCTCCCAGGAACAGTTTTCTTGATTGGGACGACCGTGCGGAAAGATCTCTCTCCAGGAGATTGGGGAGCGCTCTCCGCTTCAGATGAGTTCATGCAGAGACCTAAAATTGAGAGGAAGGCAGCGAAACCTGTCGTTCGAATAGCGCGCATTCGTTAAGATTAATATAAATTTAAGAAATGCTAATAAAAAAATCGAAAAACCACCGCTTTTTAGCCGTTTGGGGCTGAGTGATGAATGATCTGGGGTGCCAATTAAGAGTTACCCAAGTGGTTCTTGGTAATCGCAAGGCATTCGGACGCTTATTCGAAGCGAAAGCAGACCACGCTTTTCGACGTTCGAATGAAAAGATCCTGACCAACAAATGCGGGTGAAGTGCAGTGAAGAGCGCCTATCTTCGCCTTTCCTAGTGGCTCATAGGAAAGTGGTGTTGCTTTGATCAATGATGCCAGCCCTCCTTTGTTCTCAAAGACCAGAAGTTTCCCATCAGCAAGCAGCGGCGAAGAGATTGCGGAAGAGGACTCTTTATCCCATAGAGTTTCGCCACTTTTCAGATTGACGCAAAGGTGGCGACTGCTTCCCAGATAATAAACGTGTCCATTGTGGATGATTGGTGTGGAGCCATAACGGCGGGCGAGAAAGTCAAGAGACCACAATTCCTCCGGGGTGGTTTCAGTAAGGTGGTAAGCGATCAGGTTCTTACCTTCGTGTTGACTGCTCACAACAAAAGTATCTCCGAATACGACGGGTGTTCCATCGCCTCCACCAGCGACTGACCAGAGTGTTGCCCCAGAGTAGGCGTTAATTCCGACAATGGTATTTTTGGAGTTTGCTATAATGATTCCCTCGCAAACTGCAGGCGAGGAGTTTGTGGAAGCCACGTCTTTATTAGTCCAGAGTTCCTCGCCCGATGCGGAATCGTAGGCGCTCAAAGGCGCCTGCTGTAGATAGACTTTTCCTTCGTGGTAAAGAGGCGAGGAGGCTGGCCCTTTCTTGCCTTTGAGTGGAGACTGCCAAACTTTCTCCCCGCTCACGGCATCGACACAATAGAGGTGTGTGCTGAGAGCTGCGAAAACCTTTCCTTCCGCTACTGCTGGAGTACTTGAAGAGGATCGGCCTGACGGGATGCCCTCAACGGAGAAGCGCCAGACTTCTTTTCCTGACTCAGCATCAAGGCACAGGATAACGTCATCAGCTACTTTTACTGTAGTCGGAACAGCTGCGATAATCTTGTTCTCAGTGATTGGATCAAATCCTTGAGCATTGACCCACTCTGTCATTTGAGTTTGGCTGGCGAATTCCTTAGGTGCTTCGAGGAGCCGATCGTAGATCGCCAGAGGCACCGCGGCCCGCCCCTGCTTGAACCGGCTCGATATCCAGTTCCCAAGAGCTAACTTTGTCTTAGGGTCAAGATTTTCGTCGACCCAGTTCTGAGACCATTCATCAAGAGCAGCACCACGGAGTCGGCGACTAAGATTCATCCGGTCGTTTTCCATCTTTTCACGGACTTCGGGCGAGAGTGATTTGGACGCGCGGTAACCAAGGGAAGAGAGAACGCTGCGATCGATACGTCGTTTTTCAGTGGGTTGATCACGATGCCATACCACTGACAGGTATACTTTTCGATCGGCGATTATAACGCTTCCGTGGCCGCCATAGTGGTCACTGGGAATCTCATCGGATTCCCAAAGCTTGGTTGGTAATTTTTCCTCTGTGAGTAGATCAGGAAGTTTTGCAGGATCTTTCGCAACACCGTTTCTTTCAGGCCCTCGCCATTGGGGCCAGTCCCCTAAAAGTGAGGCGGGGAGCCAAATAGTAAGGAGGAATATTCTGAAGGGGCAGGCTTTCATAGGGAAAGTGAACGTAGGTTGGAAGAATCTAGCCATGACTACGTTTGGAATCTTTGGCGTTATGATGTCTCCGGTGGAGCTACCTGTGTTATGGTATTTAGTTACTATAAGCAGGACCAACATCGTGAACGAGCAACCAAGAATTATTTACATCACCGCTGGAGCGGGTGGTATGTATTGCGGAAGCTGTATCAGGGATAATTCTCTGGCGGCGGGGCTTGGTGAATTAGGGTGGGACGTGACCCTGCTGCCACTTTATACTCCAATTCGAGTTGATGAGGAAAACCATTCCATTGACCAAGTCTTTTTTGGCGGACTGAATGTTTACCTGCAGCAGAAGATTCCTCTCTTTAGACATCTTCCTGCCGCGCTTGACCGATGGTTAAATAATCCGAAACTGATTCAACGGGTGGCTTCAAGAGCAGTGAATGTGAGGCCCTCTGAATTGGGTAAGATGACTCTGTCGATGGTGCGGGGGGAGCATGGCTATCAGTCGAAAGAAGTAAGACGACTAGTCGACTGGCTAAAGAGATATGCCAAGCCAGACCTTATTTGTCTGAGCAATCTGCTGGTTGGTGGCTGCATCCCTGCTTTAAAGCGAGAGCTTGGAATACCGGTTCTGGTAACTTTACAGGGGGACGATGTGTTTCTCGATGAGTTGGAAGAACCATGGCGTGAGCAGGTTCTAACCGAGATGAAAGTTCTTGCTGCCCAGGCTGACGGATTCATCACATTTTCATCATTTTATCAAGAGGTGATGGCAGAGTTATTGGAAATTAGAAAAGAGAAATTTGAGCTCACTCCTTTGGGCATCGATGTCAACGAGTTTAGACCCGTTCTTGAGGCGCGGCGAGCAAGGGAATCTTCACAGGTGATCGGTTTCTTTGCCCGACTCTCGCCGGAGAAGGGACTCCACCACTTAGTTGATGCATTTATTGCTCTCGCCAGACAAATGCCGGAAGCGCGACTCAAGATCGGAGGGTGGTTGGCTCCCAAGGATCGTAACTTTTATGAGGAGCAGGTGGAGAAGATCTGCAGGGCTGAACTAGCAGACCGTTTTGAGCGCGTCGAGGCTCCTGATGGAGAGGCTAAGATTGAGTTCTTTAAGAAGATAGATGTATTTTGTGTGCCAGCTCAATTCGTCGAACCGAAAGGGCTTTATCTTTTAGAAGCGATGGCCTGCGGTTTGCCTGTGGTGGCACCTAGTCAGGGTGCCTTGTCGGAAATGGTCAATAGCAGCCAAGGGGGATTACTTTTTGAGCATGGCAATTCGCGCTCTCTCACAGAGCGACTGCTTGAACTTCTGAATGATCCGCGGCTATGTCAGTCCATCGGTGAGAGTGGTCGGTCGTGGGCTGAAAAAGAAGGAGACAAAAAAGCTATGGCTCAGGCGACCGCGGAGGTGTTTCAGCGCCGTTTGGCTTGCTCGTAATACTGAGTGTCTTTGATGCAGTGTTTCAAGATTCTTTTCGGTAGCGAAAGGGCGTGATCCCCATGTGCTTCCTGAAATGTTGGGTAAAGGAGCTTTGATCACTGAAACCGAAATCCAGAGCAATATCGCTGATCGGAATGTCAGTGCTACGAAGCTCCACACAGGCAGCCTGAATTCTTGTCTTGATTAGGAAGGTTCTTGGGTTTGTTCCGAAGACTTCGCGAAAACGGCGATTGAACTGCCTCACGGACATCCCAGTTCGTTTTGCTAGATTCGTCATGCTGATCGGTTCTTGAAAATGTTCGCGGATATAACTAACAGCACGATCGAGTTGCAGATGAGGAGTCAAAGCTGACTTTCGGCCGGAATAGCTCTGGACAGTGCCCATGACTCCAATCACGCTATGATTTCTTCCGAAAACCGGAAATTTGTTAGTGAAGTACCAATCCGGTAGGCCTTGTCTATTAAAAAAAAGTTCAACAATCTTGAGCATCGGTTCGCCCGTCAGAACAATACGTTCATCATCCTGCCGGAATTTCCGAGCCAGTTCATCAGGGAAAAAGTCGAAATCATTTTTCCCGATGACATCGGTTTCAGAGTCGCAGCCGAGTCTTTTCCAGAAGGCGCGATTGGCAGAGACGATTTGAAAGTCCCGATTTTTCGCAAAAAAAGAGACGCCAGTCAGATGGTCGAAGAGCACCTCGAAGTGTGAATCTGGCGATAACTCCCTAAGGAAGGACTGTTTTAACTCTGTGGCCGAGTTTCCCATCATTTGCCTCGGAACCTACGATAGTGGCGGTCCAAACAAAACGAAATGATTGACGCCCATGCGCCAGAGTTTGGGCATCCACGCAGCGGGCGATCTTCGGCTCTACTTCAGGTTAGCCCAGCTTTGTGAGTAGTATTTGAAGATTGACTGGTGAGGCGCACCATCGTATTCGTCTTGCGCAATTCTTGTATCTAAAAAGTATATGGCTGATAACTCACAATTTTTCGCTGGACTCGACATTGGTGGCACGACGGTAAAAACGGTGTTGGTTGACGAAATGGGCGAAGTCGCCGGTGAGATGGTTGAAGTGCGCAGCCATGTTAGGGAAGGCTACGAATCAACCTTTTGCCAGCTGGAGAAAGCGCTCGACCAGCTTACGGGGAATATCGGTGTCGGGCGAGAGTCAGTTAAAGGAATTGGGATGGATGTTCCTGCTCCATCTTGCGATGGTGTGATTTGGGGAAAGGCTAACTTGGCAGATGACTGGGTAGGAACGAACGTTAGAGATCTTTTTTCAGAGAGGCTTGGTGGAGTTCCGATTTACATGACGAACGACGGTAATGCTGCAGCTCTCGGCGAATATGCAGTCCGCAAAAAACACCATGGAGCCCTCTTGCTTGCTGCTCCCGGCACTGGCCTTGGCGGAGGATTAGTCCTCCCCGGTGGGCGAGCCTACGAGGGTGCCAATGGTCTTGCGCTTGAAGTGGGGCATATCAGTGTTCCTCACCGAGAGGAGAATGACGAATTGCCAGATTGCTCCTGCGGGCTAAAAGGCTGCCTCGAGGCGTGGGTTTCTTTGGTGGCACTCCGTCGTCGCGTCGGCATTGAACTGGCCAAACCTGAAAACGCTTCTCACCCGCTCAATGACGGATCATCGCTTGAGGAGAAGGCCTTCCGATTGCGAGATTTCGCGCAGGAAGGTGACGCTCTCGCTATCAGCATATTCCGGCAGCAAGGGCAGATACTAGGCTACGGGATTGCAGATCTTGTGCGGGTTTTTGATCCTGGCCTGGTCGTGATTGGCGGTGGCCTTGCAGAGACGGATTTTCGGGATCAATATATGGAGTGGATTTTGGAAGGTTTTAGGGAACGCGCTTGGCCGATGTATCTTTCCAGTCCAGTTGACCCAGAACATTCGACGACCAGATTTGAGTGGGCTCGCGGCGGTGACTGGCCTGCCGCGCTTGGTGTTGCCTATTCTGCTCGCGAGATGTTTCGCCATTAGACTGAGCAGGTGGTTATCTAGGCGTTACGGGTAGACGAGTTCGGCTAGCGATGGTGAACTTCAAGGTCAGAAACGATGTAGCTCCCGTTGACCTCTTGGAAGTAGACACGCGCCCATCCGCCATTGAAATACAGGATCATTTTATCGTCGTAATATGGAATGTTTTCTGAATGCCGTCTGTACCAGTCGAGCTTGTTGACTGCCCTGGGGGAAGCGTATTGCAGAGCCATATTTCGGTCGAGACGTACGTATGCGGTAAGGAAACGGAGAGCAATGTCATGCTTGTTCAGCTGCTGCGATATTTCAACTGGTGAAACTATGCTGGGCGAGGTTGAGGAACTGGCTGAGGCGATGGAGTCGGTTGAAGATGACTCAATGCATGATACAAGCAGAAAGGCGGGCCCTGCCAAAGAAAGCAGGAGGATGAACTTAATGGAGATAAGTAATCTCATGATCCTGATGGCGGTGAGCGTTTTCAAGACTTCTTTTCCTTGGTGTAGGAAGACTGGCTTTCCAAGACGACTCTCCGCTTGAGGAGGCGGCAGACACCGATAGGGGAAAATCCCTCTCAGGGCTCGATCGAAGTTGGTATATACTTCTATCCTCCGGCCTTGAGTGCCACCTAGCGCATCTGGCGAAGAATCTTATCGACAGCCGACGAAGTCGTACCTTTCACATCATCCCAAGAGGAATAAGTGGTGGCCCCATTGATAACCTGAGGGGCCTGCCCGGGCATGTTGGTTTCGAGGTCTTCGATAGCGTCGTTAACCACATTGGTAGAACTCGAAGTGACAATCTCACCGTCTTGAATGATCGTTTCAGCCGCAGTGAGATCAACAGATGGAGATTTCTTTTTGGCAGCCTTCAATTTATTGATCGGAGTGATAAGGAATTTTGGACCCCGTTTTTCTTCTTTCGCAATCGTCTCACCTTCGACCTTGATCGTTTCGGTATCGACGACAACTGGCGCCAGAGAGGGTTTCGGGGAATTAGCCGTCGGAATTGGCGTGACTTCGCGAGATGATGACGCAGTCGCTGGTTGCGGCACAGTGGCAGTGCTGGGTTTATCTGAAGCTTCGGGTTGTGAAACTGTTACTCGTCCAACCGGGATAGTGGACGGAGTTGCTGATACTTCGGCACGTTTCTTTCCTCCAAACAACCCGAAGAATCCACTCTTTTTATCTCTAGCTTTTTTATTAGTCGCCTCGAGAAGTTCTTCAGGGAGTGACATGGGTTCGGTTATCTCAGAGACGGCCGGTGTTTCGTAGGCAACCGGTGTAGGTGCCTCCGAAGCCAATTCTATATTTTCACCGGTGACCTTAGACTTTTTCTTTTTTCCAAAAGAGAACAAACCTCTACCCTTCTTGATGGCCTCTCCCTCGATGGCGGTTTCGACTTTCTCACCATCTTCAATTACGTAGGAAACCTCGTCGACCTTCTTTGGCTTCCCGCCCTTGAAGATTTTAAACCCTGCGGGAATCTTGTTGGAAGGTTCGATCGCTTTTTCCGCTGGGGGAAGCGGGGCCTCTCCTTCGGAAGAGGTATTTGGAAACAACTCCGAGGATAGTTCGTTTTTGTCTCCTCGCTTGAAACCAAAAAGACCGACTTTCTCCACTTGAGCTTGGGAGGCTCCAGCGAAGTAGATTGACATGAGCAAACAGAGCGTAGTGATGACCTTCATTCTCGAAATAGTATAGCAGTTGCTCGCCAAGGTTCAAGGTGCTCCCTAACTCAGACTTAGCTGAAATGGGATGCT
>DCQY01000102.1 GCA_002323995.1 Akkermansiaceae bacterium UBA1506
CTTTTTATCGTATTCACCAACAAACCAGGAAGGGCCGGAGAAGAAAAGAATCTGGAACTCGACACCGGGAGGTAGCGATTTAACGGTCCGGGTCAGTTCCTCCTGCATGAGTGAGAACTTGGTTCGGCCATTGTTCCCAGTTGATTTCATGGAAGCAGACGCATCCACCACAAAGACTACTTTGGTAGCGGTTGTCTTGGAACCAAAGAAGGACACCATGCTGCCACTGTCATCACCTTCGAAGCTCATTGAGGGGCCAAAGGAGTCTCCCATACCAAGCGGTTCAAAGGTCATGTTGGTGGAGTCAAATTCAGGCACGGCAAAGGAAGAGGCAGCGAAGGCCGTCATCACCTGCATCTGTGTTGAAGCGCTTTGTGCGGTGGGTTGCACCTGTTGCTTCTCCATCTTGACGTTTTCCATGTCATCCGCATTTTCGTTAGGCATGGCGGTGCCGATAATTTGGGGTGGCTTGTTTGGTGGTTGAGCTACCTTGGCGAGGATCAAAAGAGCGGCGATCACGACGTGAGCGATGATGGCGACAAGGGTCGCGGTCATTTTGCTGTTGCGAGTGGATTCGGCATCGGCCGCATGCACCGCTCCGCCTTCCTGAGTGACGAGATAGCGCTCGTGTCCCTCGCTGCCTTCCTGCGTATCACGAGATTGAGGAAGGGCTTCGGCGTGCGTTTCGTGAATTTCGGGCAGGGGAGGTTCTGTAGTTTCTTTTTTCTCTTTTTGATCGGGTGGACGAAGCGCTTTTGGAATGACGGGATCTGAACTGCTGGAAGCGCCCTTAGGCGGTTTTTCGACTCCTGCCGAAGTGTTGGGCTCGCCTTCATTAGAAACATATAAT
This sequence comes from Akkermansiaceae bacterium UBA1506, assembly GCA_002323995.1. GTDB lineage: Bacteria > Verrucomicrobiota > Verrucomicrobiia > Verrucomicrobiales > DEV007 > Arctic95D-9. Next base: position 851 of record DCQY01000102.1, read on the forward strand.
TCTAGTGAGGCTTCGAAATCTGGATCGCCATACGAGGGTTCGATCGCAATAGCCGCTTGATAGTGTTTGCGCGCCTGATCGAAATCGTTGAGACCAGCCAGATGGGAGGCAAGAATACGATGTCCGTATCCGCTGGCAGGGTTGGTCTCGGCGAAGTTTTTGAGAATGGAGCCCCAATTGCCCGACGAGGTTTTCCCGCCAGCCAACTCGAGCGCCTGATGGAGTTGACTTTCATTGCCGGGGGCAGTTTCTGCGGCGGCAATGGTTCTAGCTGCCGCCTCTGGATCTCCACCCTCCACTTGTTTTTGGGCAAGTTCGATTCGAATATCCCAATTGGTGGGATCGCTTTTAAGGCCTTCCCGAAGGAGGTTTTCTACGCTACTCATTCGCTTTTTCAGCGGAGGTGGATTCAATTTTGTCCGCTTTCTCACTTAGATACACCCGTAACGGGTAGGTTTGTGACACGTTTTTATCTAAAATCAGGAAGTCACAGCATTTTCACGGCTGCGATTTATGCGGAAACAGGCTATGGCGTAGAAAACTCCGAACTGTTAAGGATCTGACATGAAATATGCCCTAGTTTTTTTACTCATTTTGGCAGGCTTCAACCTCCGAGCCGAGACTGTCATTTATGTCTCAGAGCGAGGGGAAAAGAAAATTGGCTGCTATAAACTCGACGAGACGACGGGACTGCTGACCCGGCGTAGTGAAGTGAGTGTTTCCGGTTCGCCGGGAGCTTTCATCATCAGTGATGATAAGAAACACCTCTATGCAGCCGTGAGAAATCCCAATGAATTTGTCAGCTATTCACTTGACCCGGAAACGGGTGACCTCACCGAAATCGGCAAAGTGCCAGCATCTGGAGGCGCTGCTTATGTCTACCTCGATCGGTCTCAGCAATGGCTCCTAGCTGCTTATTACGGGGATGGACTCGTGAGCGTTAGTCGCGTGATTAACGGTATTGTAACGGGGGGCGCAGTAGACATAGATGAGGTGGGTTCGAAAGCGCACTGCATCCAAGTGTCACCTGACAATCGCTTTGCCTTCACTCCGCATACCGGCGAATTGAACTGTGTTGACCAGTTTGTCTTTGATGCTGAGGCTGGAACACTGAAGCGAAATGACCTCGGGAACCTTGATGGCGTTGAAGGAGGAGGGCCGCGCCACATGCAGTTTCATCCCAACGGCAAATGGGTTTACTTGGTCAACGAGCAGGGCAAAAGCGTGACACACTGCCTTTATGATCAGGAAAAAGGAGTGCTCTCCAAGCAGGGCACGCTTTCCACCCTTCCTCAAAATTACGTCGAAGAGAAGGGATCCTGTGCTGATATCGAGATTAGTCAGGATGGGAGATTCGTCTACGCTTCAAACCGAGGCCATGACAGTATCGCTGTCTTTGCGATCGATGAGTCGACAGGCGTTTTAAACTCCCTTGAGCAGGTTTCGACGGGGCAGACGCCGCGGTCGTTTAACCTAATTCCTGGTGGCGAAGAGTTTTTGGTAGCGGCAGGGCAGGGGGACGGGACTTTGACGACCTACCGTCGGAACGCAGAAACAGGGCGTCTTACGGAGATTCAGAAGGTCACAGGTGGTGATGGTCCCGGTTGGGTGTTGGGACTGGAATTGCCTTGAAGATTAATCGTTGATAAAGTGAGTGTAGCTTTTGAACGCAACAGATCGCCTGCTCTAATGATTTCCATCTTACTCAACAGGATCGGAACCAGATGCGTTCTTGGAGCGGGGATGCTGATGGTGACTGTCGCTCTCTTTATTCCTGTGGATTCCACTCAGGGCGTTAGTCGCTTCGTCAAACCTTCTCCGACTCACTTTAATGTCAGATACGGGCTGGAACGGCGCCAGTTACTAGACCTTTGGCTGCCTTCAGCTAAAGGTCCGGCACCACTCTTAGTATACTTTCATGGCGGAGGATTCAAGCAGGGTGGCAAGTATATGATCTCTCCGGTCGACGTTCAGCGGGCACTTGAAAATGGGTTCGCGATTGCTTCAGTTCAATACCAATTCGTTCACCGGGATGGGTTAGATGAACCCGGGAGGGCTGGCATCCACGAAGTCGTTCGGGGAGCAGCCCGAGCCGTTCAATTTCTGCGCTATCACGCTGATAAATATGACATTGATAAAACGCGTGTGGCTTGTTTCGGTAAATCGGCGGGAGCCGGTATATGTTTGTGGATTGGGTGTCACGACGACATCGCTGACCCGGATAACCCCGACCCCGTCCTTCGTGAATCCACCCGAGTTTCAGGGGTAGGATTGATCAATGGGCAGTTCACGTATGATCTGGATAAGTGGATCCCGGAATTCTCCAGTCGATTTGGTGGTGGAGTGAAAATGCTCGACTCCGTCGATTATGCAGCGTTTTTTGGACTGACTGATGCTGAGTATCAAGGACCCGAGGGTAAGCATCGTCGGTCACAGGTAGATATGGTTTCCCTGATGAGCCAGGATGATCCACCAATCATCATGGTAAGCAATATGCGGAACCGGCGACCGATGTCGATTGTTGGTTTCAGTCATCACCCGTTACATGTTGAATTAATGGAAGCTAGGAGCCATGAGGTGGAACTCAGCTTTACCGGCTTAATGACTAAGGTCAGGAAAGAGGATAAGAAGTATGTGAAACAACACTCACAACCGGTCGTCTCGTTCCTAATGAAGAGGCTAGAGCAATTCGGGGATTCTGTAAGTGAAGGTGTCGCGATTCAGGCACAGCCGGTGGAATAAAAAGGAGTGCCAAAGCACTCCTTTTCAGAAAGGATAGAATCCAGTGGCGATTATTTCTTCCTTGCCAGCCTTTCGACATCGCGGCCGCGCAGGATTTCGCCATTCTCGGTGACAAGAGTGAACTCTCCGCGGGTCTTGTCGGCCAGCTCTTTCAAATTCTCGTAGGCTTTCAGCACCATGAAGCAGATCGTGTTGATTTTTGCGCGGCTTTTGGTCCGGTTGAAATCAAGGACATCGTCAACAACGGGTTCCTTGGTGGGGTGCTTTCCGACAGCCCCATCTGTCATGAAGTAGATCACGTCAGGCTCCATATTCATGGCCATCTTGAGTGGATCACGCCAGTCTGTGCCATAAACCATCGGGGTCTCCTCAATCATATCAGCAACCCGGCGCAGGGTGCTCGGCGTGGCCTTGAGGTATTTGACCTTTGGCCATTTTTTTGGATCGCCACCCATGTACTCCCAGAAGTTCTTAGGACTTACGGTCTCGGTCCAGTCAGCGTGGGTCTTCTTTTTATCGTATTCACCAACAAA
>DCQY01000042.1 GCA_002323995.1 Akkermansiaceae bacterium UBA1506
ATGCCATGTGGCTTCACTACCAAGATGCCGTCGCCTATCACCCCAACCTAAAGAAACATGGGGCACCGATTGATCTTCGGAAACACGATGCCGCCACACCGTCCAAGGTCACTCACACTCCAAATCGTTCCTCGAACCGCTCTCCGACTCCCACCACTGCTGACTACTATGCTCCGGCCGGCTCAGCAGAGCCTATAAGTTCCAGCGACAGTGGACGAATTCCTTCGATGGAACTATCACCGCGCAGTAGGCCAGTCACTCCCCTTTCGCGTTGAGGCTGGCTACTCGGTGGCTCTCAAGTCAACGCGAAAGGTATCTACGACGCCACCTGTGACGTTTCGGAGCTCCAACTCTACAAGACTGGAATCCCAATCAACTGTGACCAAACCGAAGTTTCGACTCTGAAAATTTGTTGGGCTGACTCGATGGCGATTTGGCTCACCCGGTTGTCCTCCACCAGCATTAGTTAGGCCACTAGAAGTAATCTCATAGATTGGAAAGCCGGGACTAGCCGGATCATCGGGTCTCAACTTCATAATCTCTCCCATGTGACGGTCTCCACTCAGGAAAATGACGGGGCCTGTTTCCTTCTCCTTCAGGAGGTCCAATAACTTCTGACGCTCGTGAGGAAAATTCTCCCACCTCTCCCATTGATGATCTTGAGGTAAGAACTGAATGCTTGTCGCAATCACCCTGAGATCTGCAGGCTCCCCCAAAACCTTTGCCAACCAGGCCCACTGGTCCGCACCCAAAATCGTTGCCGACCGGTCTAAATTACGATCGTAAGGGCCATGAAGCCCCCGTTTTGGAAGTTTCACCAGTGGACCGCGAAAGTAACGAGTATCCAATCGAATCAGCTGAAGCATCTGTCCTCCCGGGGCCTTCACGTAGTTGACGTCATAGATCCCGGGACGTCTTCTTGAGTCGGAATCCTCCGGGGTCTGGAAAAACTCATGGAACACCTCCTCGGCGCCTTCCCGCATTGGAAATTCCGCTCCCCCATCATTCACTCCATAGTCGTGGTCATCCCAGATAGCATAAACCGGACAGGTGTTAAGAAGGGCCTGATATCCCTCTTTCTCACCCAAAGCGCGATACGCATTGCGCATCTCATCCATATCCTCAGTATCGGCATAGACATTATCGCCAAGAAAGACAAAGCCATCGGGCTGCGTCGCCACTATCGCCTCCCAAATAGGCTGTTTGAACTTTTGGTTGGCACACGACCCCATCGCGATCCGAGTTGAAGAGTCATTGGCCTGCAGATTTGTGTGACCTTCAAATACCACCGCTACCCAAGCCTGCAGCACTACCAGCAGCCAAAAAATTGGAAGATTCGGGATCGCAAATCGAATTCTCTTGGGAACCATGATGTTACTAGCTAAGCCCGCTCAATGCTTTCAGCGCAAATAGTTTTCGCAAACAAGTGCGTTCTGGTTTAGTTCCAGCGGACATGTCCCCTTCAAAGTCGATAGAAGAGACCCGCTCGACGGCCGAAAAACGTCTCAGCAATGCCTTGGCCTCGGCAGGTAAGAATGCTTCTCGTCTCAAGATCTACCGAGGCTTTCTCAAGGACGTCCGCAACGACATTAAGGAAGCCCATCGCGACGGCCTGGGGGGAATCGAAGTTTGCGTCATGCGCTCGGTGATGATGGATATGCTGATCAACGAGGTATTCCGCCACTGTCTTGAGGAAACCGGAGCAGTGGAAAAAACCGGACAAGAGTATCCTCTCACCCTCGTCGCTAGCGGCGGTTACGGTCGCGGCCAGTTGAATCCTGGAAGTGATATTGATCTGCAATTCCTTGTTCCCGAATCCAGTCGCAACCTCCATCAAAGCGTGCAGGAAACCGTTAATCAGGTCTCCCTAATCCTTTTCGATCTTGGGCTTGATGTCAGCTATCCGGTTCGGTCGATTAAAGAGGCCTGCAAATTCGCGAATAAAGATCATCAGACTAAAACAACTCTGCTCGACGCACGCTTCATTGCAGGAGACGGTAACTTGTTTAACGATTTTGAGGAAGCTTTCTTCGACAATTGTATTCGCGGACACGAGAAGTCTTATCTCAACGAACGCAGTCGTGATATCCGCATGCGCCATTCAAAGTATGGCCAAACCATCCACCTACAGGAACCCCATGTGAAGGAAGGATGTGGCGGTTTAAGGGATTACCACAATCTAGTTTGGGTGATCTGGGTGCTTCGTAAGTCAAGGGATCTCAAAGCACTAGTTCAAGAGGGGCGACTCACTGACATTGCCTTTGAAGAGATCGTTGAAGCCTATGAATTTCTGATGCGCGTGCGCAACGAACTGCATTACTCACAAAAAGGTCGATCAGGCGATATTTTGACCCTTCGCCTTCAAGGCGTCATAGCTACCAACTTAAAATATCCAGGCAAGAACATCATTCGCCGCAGCGAAAAGTTCATGCGTGACTATTACCGGCACACGAGGAACCTGTTTCACCATAGCACGTCGCTTATGCAGACATTTCGTCTCGAAGTCGTGAGCGATGACACCTCCAGAATTCCCGTCTTCAATTTTCTCGCCCGCCAGATAACCGGGGGCGAATCATTCGACGGCTTCTTTGAAAAAGATGGCCTGATTTACCCTGAAAACGAAAATATCTTTGCAGAGGACCCGAAGCGCCTCATGCGCTTTTTTCTGCACACACAGCGTCGCCACCTTCGCACCAGTCCTGAGATCCGACGCCTCTTTAAGCTGAATTGGCACCTTATTGACGGGAACTTTCGACGGAACAAATCGAACCGAGAAACATTCGAAGAGATCCTTCAGAACCGCGGTCAAGTCGCCCACATCCTCAGACGAATGCACCGCAATGGATTCCTCGGGCGCTACCTCCCCGAGTTCGGCAAGTTGACTGACCTCGTGCAGCACGAATTCTTTCATCGCTACTCTGCTGACGAGCACACTCTCCGCTGCATTGATGTCCTCGACGGACTTATCCATACCGAAGACCCCAAAAAGCAATTCTTCAGAAAGATCTTCCAAGACATGGAAGACCCCGTCGCTCTTTACGTCGCCGTCCTAATGCACGACACCGGTCGTGCTGAGGAAGTTCGACATCACGAAGATGCCAGCGCAATTCTCGCCGCAAAAGTCTGTAAACGCCTTCGCTATACCGGTGACCGCCTCAGGCTGATCATGTTCCTCGTTGATCACCACCTCACTTTCTGGAGAACAGCCACCACCAAAGACATTAGCGACCCTAATACTATTGCTGATTTTGCCGGAGCAGTGAGAAACATACATGCGATGGAAGCACTCCATCTCTTTACCTTCGTCGATTCGAACGGAACCAACAACGAGGCATGGAACGATTGGAAAGCTTCCTTGATGCGCCAACTCCACCAGTCTACGAAGGCATTCTTTGGTGATAGGAAGTCGTTTCAGGATCAATTCAACCGCCCCAAAGAGGAAACTAAGCAGCGCGTTATTGCAAAACTCCCTAATTCCTATCGCGAGGAAGTGGAAGGGCACTTCAAAGTCATGCCAGCGCGCTACTTCCGCCACCGTGGTTCCACCAGTATCGCACGCCATGTGAAATTGTTTCACCGATTCTTCAAATCAATACACCGCGTTACTAACGAAGCAATGGTTCCCAAATTAGGTTGGGAAGCGCGACCAGACGAAGGCTACAGCTTGTTGGAAGTGGCAGGCTGGAACCGTCATCTCCTTCTATCCAAAGTAGCCGGAGCCCTCGCCGCAAGAAATCTCAATATCCTCTCAGCTGATCTCTTTACCCGTTCCGATGATCTCGTCTTGAATATCTTCAGGATTTGCACGGCCACATTGAATCCCGTCACTTCTCCTCGAGAAATTGAACGAATCGAAAAAATGATGCAGGACGAATTCGGTGTCGATGAGTGCATGGTTAATTTCGATGCCTTAATCGAAAAGCAAGCTACCCCATCGGTCACCCAGGCAGAGCCGCCAAATTTTGATATTCCTCAACGAGTGATAATTTCCAATGAAGAGGAACCAAATTCGACTGTGCTTAACATTCAGGCACAGGATCGAATTGGCTTGCTCTACGAGATATTCACTATCCTCGGAAATCTAAATGCAGAGGTACTTAATGCCAGAATCAGCACTCAGGCGGGCGCAGCAATCGACCGCCTCTCCCTCGTAGACTTTTCCGACGAAAAGAAGATCACCGATCCGGAACGTCTTGCCAAAATTGAAGAATCAATTCAAAAATGCCTCGACTCCAGACCGACGGTAGAAGTATTGAAATAACTCTCTACTTTTCTTGAGCTTCACTTTCTTCGCGTCCTTGCTCATAGGCTTCGATTATCCTCGCCACAACAGGATGACGAACCACATCCTCGCGCTCAAATCTTACGAAGGAGACGCCGTCGATGCCATCCAACAATGACATTGCTTCCAGCAATCCAGATTTTTTCTTTGGACGAAGGTCAATCTGTGAAGGATCACCCGTTACGATACACTTAGATTCTTCGCCCATCCGCGTCAGGAACATCAACATCTGCTCGCGACTAGCATTTTGTGCTTCATCGAGGATGACACAGGCGCGATTGAGCGTCCTCCCCCGCATGTAGGCCAGCGGTGCAATTTCAATGAGGTTGTTCTCCGCGAATCGAACCGCCTCCGTGCCATCAAGCATATCATTCATGGCGTCGTAGAGCGGGCGCAGGTAGGGAAGTACTTTTTCCTCAAGTGCCCCGGGAAGAAATCCAAGCGCTTCGCCAGCTTCCACTGCCGGTCGCGTCAACATAATACGGTCAATTTGCCGGTTCTTCAGCAAATCGAGAGCATAAGCCATGGCCAGATAGGTCTTACCGGTTCCTGCGGGGCCAATCCCGAAAACCACATCGTGAGAGTTTAACGATGCGATATAATCTCGCTGATTCTTTGTTCGTGGAGTGACCGCTGGTTTACCACCACCGCCGAGAAGTCGAGTATCGAACAGTTCCGAAACCTTGGCTGATTCGCTATTCACCGTTGATTCTTTGATTTCGCTCATCGTCGTTGCTGCTTTCATCGCATAGCGGAAAGAATGAGGCGTGATGGCTCCCCCGCGACGTCTTGCTTTTTCAAGGTCAGCAAAGACCGCTTGCCCCGCACTTATACTTTCCTCGTTCCCTTCGAGTTTCACCCAGGCGTCACGTGTCGTCACCGTGATTCCCAGTTTCTCACCCATCTCCTTCAGCATCCCTAAATCATCAGCAAAGAGGCTGTGAAGAAAATGAGGACTTTCAAATTCTATTATTTTATCTGCCATAACCTGCAGCCAGGACCCTATCACTTGCGCTATCTGCCTGTTCTCCCAGAAATCTAACGATCATCGAATCGCCCCGTAAACGAAACCCAACCTAGCGATACCCATAAACTAATCCCCAATCGACAGTAGCGCCAAACTCTCCGACCCCGTCCGCTGCTGGAATAACTCCAGCCGCTCGCGCTTCGTTAGCAGCCTTTTCAGGATCATACTCCGCGACCATGCGAATGTAGTAGGTCGCTGTTTTCTGAGGAAGCACTCGAACCCCGGCGTGCGACTTTTCTGCAAACGACTCAAGCCCAACCGAATTGCCTGAGCTGTCAAATACGTCGACTCTGACCGATGCACCGGGCCAACTTGTCCCGGCCCAGAACCAATACTCATTGCCGCGAAACAGTTGGTGACGCACTAATAAAGGTTTTTTAGGTTCCACTTGCCCCGACCAGTTATCCTCCCTCACTTCAAAGCCCTGCTCCACATAGGGGGTAGCCGCCTCCAGAGCGAGGGAAATCGCTTCATTCACAAAGGCATAGAGCTTGGCGGCGACGAGCAGGCAGACTGCAGTCAAAAGACCAGAAGCTATCAGACGAAAGAGTTTGTTTGATCGTTTCTCCAGAATCATTTCCTTTTAATCAATTTGCCGCTTCTTCAGTGCCAAAGTAGAACTCCTCCAGCATTGTCTGACTGATCTCGCGGAGTTCATTAATATCCTCCTCCGAGATGGTCTCTTCGTCAGTAATGACCCCCTCAAGTCTGGCCAGACCGGTTGAAATAGCTCGAATCTCTGAAGAAGACTTTGAAGGCCCAGTCATTGAAGCCAACTCTTCGCGGAAATGGGAAATCAGCCCCGGTTGATTGAGCAGCTCGGCTTTGTCCTCGCTATAGGCTTCGCTAATAAACACAGTCACCACGTGGGTGCCGCGAAGCCAACCCCCGAGACTAACTAAGCCGGATAGCTCATCATCTCGAAGACGCTCCATCGTTTCCCGCACCGTCTGCTGAGTATTGTCAAGCTCCTGACGAACGCGCTCCCAGTCCCTCAGATCAGCGGCTTCAATAATACCAAGACTATGAGGGCGAACCGCGCTTGCAAGACCAAGGGACTCCGAGAGATTGAGAACAAGATGACCAACCTTCTGGATCTTTTCCTGGTCTTTTGCCTGCACCGCAATAAAGCCCTCGCCAACAAGGCTGCCAAATGTGAGTGCGAGAATAGCTCGCTCGGTCGTCTGTGGTTCGTTCTCTGGAATTGAAATTCCGTTTCCCCATTCCAACTCACCGAGCTTGTCCAAAACAGAAAATATTTCGACGGGAATCGGCACCACCACCTTATCAACGATCTCTCCGGGGAAATTTGTTAAATCAAGACGATCTGGAACGTCATCCTGCGCTCTAACAAAGCTGGAAGCCAAAACTGCCAGAGTCGCGAGTGCCAAACAAATACTAGTTGGAATGGAGGAGGTTTGAATCATTGCCGTGTCTCTGGATTATCGCAGAAATACATCAGGGATCAATCATCCAACTTGCGGAATATCGCCAATTTGAGCCGACGACAATACCCTCCGATTCGATGGTCGGAGAGCCAGCCGGGAGCCGACTGCAATTCTTCGATCAAGTTTGTTACAGCGAAAGGAAGCCTATCCTCATCTGACGGATCCTCGAAGCTCGACACTTTGCCCTCCCCCACCAGTCGATAAGCAGACTTACCATGAGAAAACTGGCGGTCTTTCAGGTATTTGTCGGGTAAAGGAAGTCGAGTGACCAGATCATCTTGGTTCACAAAACGCCAGATTCTGCGCCCCACATTGAGCTTATTAAACTCTTCATTCCCTACCTTGGGAGCCCCAAAGGTGCAGATGAGATCAGCCTCTGAAACCGAGCCACCAATCATTGCCAAAGCGCCACCCAACGAATGCCCAGTAAAGACCCAAGGTCGTGGCAACCGCTCCAAATCAGGCCACAAACGAGTCCAGAGCCGCTTAAAAAGGACGTAAAATCCTGAGTGAACAAAACCAGTTTCGGTTTCGCCTGACCTCCTAAACCGTCGCCAACCGTGAGGCCGAAACAAGGCATTGAACATCCACTGCCGTTTCCGGGTGGTGCCACGAAAGCACACAATCGTGGCACCCTCGCCCTTTTTGGGGCGATAAATCGAAACGTGATTTCCCATGGTGTGAATCGAGCGGACTTCTTGAAATTCTGTCCGCGACTCGAGAATCTCATCCCGCCTTGGAAGTTTTCCCGTTTTATCTCTGGGCTCTTCGCGAAGGTCGGGCGTGTAAGCCAATCGGCAGAACTCGCTCAACCACCATGCTGTCGCAAGGCAGAAACCCTCTGGCTTGAAGTCAAAAGGTGGCAGATCTTCATGGCCATCGAAGAAGTGCTCTTCCGAGTCGAGGCCAAACACCTCTCCCCATTCTGCGACACCTGACTGCACCCATTCCGCTAGATCAGCGGTTTGTTTCTCAAGTTTCCGAAATCGTGGGAAGAGTGCCATCACAGAGATACTAACGAAACTGCGATATCCCCTCCAAAACAAACATCAACATCGCTTCCCTCGCGCCTCGGGCGCTCGTGATAGTCCCCCACGTAAAGGAGTTCATCATTACTTGCTTTCTCATAAGCAACGAGAAGCGGCTGCTGCTCTTGTTCACAACGGATTACTTCGGGCTCGGAATCATCTGGATTCGGATGGGGAAGATTGACATTCCAGAACTCTCCACAGGTCGTTTTCTCAGTGCGGAAACTCTCGAAGGCTTTTCTCACCCAGTGGGAGGCACGATGCCAGTCTAATTCCAGACCACGCCTCATGAAATGGGAAAACGCGGCCCCTTTGATGCCGGCAAAAGCTCCCTCACGAACCGCTGCGACTGTCCCAGAGATCACGAAGTCATGCCTGCCCAAGTTGCCTCCGTGATTAATTCCCGAGAAAATCCAGTCTGGTTGCTCAGGTAGCAGTTGAGCCAGAGCCACCCGTGTGCAATCGGCCGGAGTTCCATGAACAGCAAAAGAGTGCTCTCCTTTCTGCTCAAATCGAATCGGCGTCGAAGTCGTGACCCGATGACCAATCTGGGACATCTGCTCGGCTGGAGCCACCACCCAAACTGTGTCGAAATAATCAGTAGCTAACTCTTTCAAGGCATCTAGCCCTTCAGCGTCAATCCCATCATCATTAGTCAAGAGTGCGATCATTTTCTCACTTTCGTAAAAACGTTTTTGCCGTTCAAAGACTATGCGTCTATCTCTCAACTGTGCAGCAAAGGCAAGAATTGGTTTACTTTGATCGCTACGCCGGAAAACTCAAAACGGAGAGTATTTACGGCGAAAAGCCGTTGCGATGGGCCTACGGAACCACCATCGGTCGGTTTTGCCTAGAAACTACCATCAAGCAGAGATGGTTCTCAAAACTCTACGGGCGATGGGCGGATTGCGCCTGCTCATCTAGCGAAATTTTGCCCTTTATCGAACGATTCGAGATAGATACCAAAGATTTCCTCGAGAGACCAGAGTCCTACCAGACCTTCAACGAATTCTTTTATCGCCGACTCAAACCCGAGGCAAGACCGTTGTGCGAAGCCGAGAACTCGGCCTGTTTTCCAGCAGATGGCAGGCAACTGGTAATTCCGAATCTTGATCGGGCCACCCACATCTACGCAAAGAACCAGCAATTTGATCTTTTCAATCTTCTCGGAGATGGATCACTGGCTGAAAAATTCACTGGTGGTTCAGCTGTCATTTCGCGCCTCTGCCCTACCGACTATCACCGCTTCCATTTTCCGTTGAGTGGTAAGCCAGGGGCGGCCCGCTTAATCAATGGTCCACTTTATTCCGTGAATCCCATCGCTTTGTCTCACTCCTTTTCTTACCTCTGGCAGAACAAAAGGAAAATCACGCAGGTCAAAGAATCGCCTGCAGGAGACTACCTTATCCTCGAAATCGGAGCAACTAATGTTGGAAGCATCGTTGACTCTAGTTGGGCCACCTCAGTCGCCAAAGGCGATGAAAAGGGCTTTTTCAAATTCGGCGGATCCATGGTCATAACCCTATTCCAAGCAGGTCGTTTTACTCCCGCTTCCGACCTCGCTGAGCATTCAGCTTCAGGGTTGGAACTCTATGCCCGTTTTGGAGACGTCATGGGAAAGATCTCCTAAAGCAGACCAGTCACTACAAAAATTATAATGCCCGGCCGCTTCACGGGATAGAGAAAATAGTTTCCCAGCCACTTGTCCTGTAACAACCCTGAACCTACAGGACTTGTGTTATGATTCTGCGCCGTTATCGCCAATGCTTAAAGGTGCTGAGTAACCTCGTGAAGAAATTCTTTCGCCAGCTACAGAAAAGGCTCTCCCTCACGGAAGAGCCTTTTCGAAAGTATTAATCTTGAGCTTAATCTGGATTAGTCGCCGCAGCTCCCACAGCCTCCACAGCTCCCACAACAAGAGCTGGCACCGCCACAGCAACAGGCCGTGCTATTGTTAATGGTAGTGCAAGCACCAAGGAAAAGACAGGCGGCTGAAAGAGCGACAATGGCAATGATACGTTTCATAAATTGGCTGGTTGGGTTATTTGTCAAAACTTCGGCTACACGGCCGAAGCTCTCATACATTAACGAGGGCAATGCCCATTAGGTTGCAAACAATGCTATAATACGTAAGCTCCCAGCCCTTTTGCAATCAAAAGAATCATGAACCAAAAGCCCAAGCACATCGCCGTGGCGGGAGCGACCGGAGCCGTGGGGATCGAAATCCTCGAGTGCCTCGAACATCGCAATTTTCCAGTAGGCGAGCTGACTCTTCTCGCTTCTGCTCGCTCTGCCGGCAAAGAGCTCACCTTTCGGGGAAAACAAATTACAGTGAAAGAGCTGGCTCCCGATTCTTTTGATGGCGTTGACATTGTCCTCTTCAGCGCCGGCGGCGAGATCTCAAAAGAATTTGCACCCTATGCGGTTGCTGCCGGTGCCGTAGTCGTTGATAACTCCTCGGCGTTCCGTCTCGACGAGGGCGTTCCTCTCGTTGTGCCCGAGATCAACCCCGGAGATATCAAGCAGCATAACGGCATTATCGCCAATCCCAACTGCACTACCATTGTCACGCTCATCGCACTGAATCCGATGCACCTTTCCTTTGGTGGAGTAAAGAGTATCATCGCCTCAAGTTACCAAGCGGTTTCTGGAAGCGGTGCTCAAGGCATTGCTGAACTTGAGGAGCAGACGGATGCCCTTGCCAAGGGTCTTCCCATGCCGGAACGCAATGTCTACCCACACCAGATTGTATCCAACGTCATCCCCCAAGTGGATGCTTTTCAAGAGAACGGCTACACGAAGGAGGAAATGAAGATGCATTATGAGGGACAGAAAATTCTACATGCGCCTAACCTCAAAGCATCAGTCACCTGCGTGCGAGTGCCGGTAATACGATCCCACGCTGTCTCCGTTACGGCGGTTTTTAATGAACGGCCCTGCGTTGAGGTGGCGCGTGAATCTATTGCAGCGGCCGAAGGTGTGAGAGTTCTTGATGACCCTTTTGCCGATGAGCCGCTTTTTCCGACACCTCTTGACTGCACTAATAAAGATGACTGCCTCGTCGGCCGGATCCGAAAGGATCTCGTCCTCGAGAACGCCCTCACATTCTGGGTGGTTGGCGACCAAGTCCGGAAAGGAGCCGCGCTAAACGCGGTTCAGATTGCTGAACTTCTTTAATTGCCCGACAATCTTTTCATCATCTTGCTCTCCTTCTATCTCCACTACCACGGTAAATGGCTGAAGAACTAAAGACCTACCTCAAGGATCGCTGCAACATTGTTGATAAAGCACTCAATGGCTTCCTTCCCGCAACCCAGACACGTCCGGCAACCGTGCACGAAGCCATGCGCTACAGCATTTTTGCGGGAGGAAAACGACTCCGCCCCATCCTAACTCTTGCCGCAGCAGAGGCCTGTGGTGGCGACACTATGAATGCTCTCGCTCCGGCCGCCGCTGTGGAGTGCATTCACACCTACTCACTTATTCACGACGATTTACCCTGCATGGACGATGACGCTCTCCGCCGCGGACAACCTACCAGCCACGTCAAATATGGCGAAGGGGTTGCGGTCCTCGCCGGCGATGCCCTCCTCACCATTGCTTTTGAAATTTTGGCGCAGACTCCACCGGCAAAGCGTTACGGCGTGGGATCCTACATTAGCGAACTGGCCATAGCCTCGGGAAGCCGTCATCTTATCGGCGGGCAAATCCTTGACCTCGAAGGTGAGGGCAGTGACATACAACTCACCCCGACTCAGTTGAAATACATACACCAGAGTAAAACGGCCGCCTTGTTAACTTCATCGATTCGACTCGGAGGGATGAGCGCCAACGCGACGCCGCGAAGACTGGAAGCGCTAACAAGCTATGGGAAATCCCTCGGTCTCGCATTCCAGATTATCGACGATATTCTAGACGTCACTCAAACCAGCGAAAAGCTGGGCAAAAGCGCTGGAAAAGACGAAGCGACTGAAAAATCGACTTACCCGGCTCTCTTCGGTCTGGAAAAGAGTCGCAAAGAAGCAGCTCGACTTACCAAGAGGGCCCACGATGCTCTTAAGCCATTCGGGAAACAGGGCCAACGCCTTCACGAGGTCCTCGACTACCTGCTTGACCGCGACTATTGAAGCAATACAAATTGCCTCTGTGAATTCGCATTGCCAACGAGATACGATTGGCACTATCCTGTCAGTATGAGTGAAGAGGATCCTCCGAAAAACGTTAAAACTCCAGTTCCACCAGGCCTATCCATCGTCGGGCTTTTCCTGACAGGAATTGTAGGAATCATCGTGGGCATTCTTGTTGGCAGTGGCGTCGCTCTCTTTGCCTCCGTATTTTCTTTCGGCCTTGTCGCTTGGCTCTCATTCCGCTGATTACTGCGGTAGTGCAAAGACCGCGCTCGGGGAAAGGTTTGAGAGCTCAGTTCACAAGGAATGGATCCCAATCTGAAATCCCGTGGGTATTGTCTAAGAACATCGTCACTGGCAATTCAGCCGGAGCCTTGGGTTCTTGCAGCAAACGCATGCCAGCTTCTTCTGGCGTACGGTCGGCTTTGCGCGAATTAACTTCGCGAGCGGCGATTACACAATTTTCCCAAGTGGTTTCTCCACCCCGTGAACGCGGCACGATGTGATCGATGTTACCTTCCCCGGGGGCCAAATTGCGTCCCGTGTACTGGCAACGACCTCCGTCACGTTCCCATAGCGTGCGGGAGTTGAGCTTTGGCCGCTTCTTAGGCACCCGGCAAAAGTTTGCCACCACAATAACGGTAGGAACACGGATGCGACCTCGAGCCGTTCCAATGCTGGCGTCACATTCGCGCACCGGCAGTTGCTGCCAGTCTTCCCAGGTTGTGGGAACCATCCAGTCTTGTCCTTGGACGTCGAGAGCCGTGGCGGAGGCAGTCGCCATCTGGCAAAAAGCTTCTGCGGGAGTCCGCGTGTTGATCGCCTGCCAGTTGCGATTGAGAACCAGCACCGTCTTAAGATCAAGAATCGAAGCGCTCATTAATTAAAGAATCTAAAGTGTTCTTCCTAGAAAGCACAACTTCAATCGTTGCTTTTTCGTTTCGTAGAAAAATGCCGGTCATTTTGCTACTAAACTGCCACAGAATTAAAAGCCTTCCTAAAGGGGAGACACTCAAAAAAGATCACCACGTGATCAATGCCACTTCATCAGCACTAAAATGAAATCAAAGTCTGGAGGACAGCAAAAGGTTTCGTTTTCCTACCCCTACTGAGTCCCTTCAGACTGATTTTCCCTTCTCATTTTGGCCTCCCGCACCACCTCATTGATTGGCACGAGGGGCTGTGTCCATCACGCAGCGGAAGCCAGTATGGTTTGAAGGCGACTCATTATCCATCTGCTGACGCGAGCCGGGCTGATAACCTTTGCACCAGACGTCCGAACAGAGAAAGGAACCTCCTTTGGTTACCCGATAAATCACCGGAGCGTTCGGTGGAATTGCCTCTTCCGGTTTTGGTCCAGTTGAATTCTTCGCCGTCGCCGAGGACAGGCTATAGGCCTGTGGGTGATACAAATCGGCAACCATTTCCCAGACGTTCCCAGACATATCGTATATTCCGAACGCATTTGGGGGGAAGCTCTTCACAGGCGAAGTAGTGATGTAACCGTCCTTTTCCGTATTTTTGAACGGCCACTCTCCCTGCCAGATGTTAGCCATCCAGACTGACTCTCCCTCAGGAAACATTTCCCCACCCCAAGTGAACGGCTGGTGTTTCAAACCGCCCCGAGCTGCCTTCTCCCACTCAGCTTCTGTCGGAAGCCGCTTACCGGCCCATTCGGCGTAGGCGGCAGCATCCTCATGGATCAGGTTCACTACCGGATGGTCCTCGAGTCCCTCGAGTGAGCTGCCTTTTCCTCCCGGAGTTCTCCAAGTGGCTCCTGGCACCAGACGCCACCACTGAGTGATGTCTTTCGAGTTGTAAAGTTCCCCCTCAGGCACTGCAAATACGATGGAACCCGCGAGGTGACCGAAGCTCGAGGCTTCTTTGATTCGTTTCATCGAGTCGAGAATCTCTTCCTTCTCTCGACCAGTTGCGCGATCTGCCATTGCCCCCAGACGCTTCAAGTTCATTTCAGCTGCCTCCTGCAATTCCCGAACCCGGTCTTCAGGTAAGGGCCGTTCCGCAAAGGTGACATAACCAGTGGCCTCGACAAATTTAGCAAACTGATGGTTCGTCACTTCAGTTTCATCTATCCAAAAGGCATCAACTTGAACCTCATGGATCGGGTAAGCCGACTGGTGAGAATGAGAATCCCCTCCCATCTCTCCGGCATCCCCTCCTCGCATGAATGGGCCACTAGGGATAAAAACCATCCCTTCCGGTGCCGGCGTGTTAGGGTCGGAGTTCGGGTTGGAACAACTATCCAAAACAAGTGGGGCGAGTGACAGGAGAAGGAGGAGGAGAAACCGCATGGCTAATTGACGAGATTAAGTGGAGACTAACATTATTAGCGCGGTATAGCGTCAGTTTTTACCCCTGATCGCGCTGGAGAAATGACGAGACGGTAGGACAATTACTGAGAGACTAGCTCACCATTTTCTCCAAAGGAGGAGCAAATTTGGTCAAGTCAATTCCTTCAACCGCGGCTTTGTATTCTTCCATATTTGGAATCCGCCCTAGAACCGCTGAGAGAACAACCACAGGCGTGGAGGCAAGAAGAGACTCACCCTTCTTGCGCTCAGAATCTTCAACAACTCTTCCTTGGAAAAGTCGAGTCGATGTTGCCATCACGGTGTCTCCCTTTTCAGCTTTCTCCTGGTTTCCCATACAAAGGTTACAGCCCGGGCGTTCGAGATACATCATATTTTTATATTCTGTCCTCGCTGTGTTCTTAGGAGCACTGTCATCAAAGACAAACCCAGAATATTTTTCTAGCATCTCCCAGTCACCCTCTTCTTTGAGTTCATCAATGATGTTGTAGGTTGGAGCCGCTACCACAAGCGGGGCCTGAAACTCAACTTCACCCTCTTTCTCTTCTAAATTCCGAAGCATCTGCGAAACGATCTTCAAATCTCCCTTGTGAACCATGCATGATCCAACAAAGCCAAGGTCTACTTTTTTGGTCCCCTCATAGTGGGAAACCGCTCGAATGGTGTCGTGAGTATAACGCTTGGAGACATCTCCATTGTTCACATCAGGATCGGCGATCATCGGCTCAACGATCTGGTTCAGATCAACCACGAACTCAGCGAAATATTTTGCGTTGGCATCTGGAGTCAGGATGGGCTTATCACCTGACCTGATTTCGGAAATGCGACTTTCTGCGCGATCGAATAAGCCTTTAAGGACTCCGGAATCGTTATCCATCCCCTTCTCGATCATGATCTGAATCCGGCTCTTCGCAATTTCGAGTGATTCAATCAATGTTTCATCCTGAGAAATACATATGGACGCTTTAGCCTTCATCTCCGCTGTCCAGTCAGTAAAGGTGAACGCCTGATCAGAAGGAAGCGTTCCAATATGGACCTCAATGACTCGCCCCTGAAAAACATTGTCGCCGAATTTTTTCAGCATCTGCGCCTGCGTCGCGTGCACAACATCGCGAAAATCCATATGATGCTTTAAATCTCCCTCGAAAGTTACCTTAACTGATTCGGGGATCGGCATGGTTGCCTCGCCTGTCGCCAGAGCTAACGCTACCGTGCCAGAGTCAGCTCCGAAGGCGACACCCTTTGACATTCTGGTGTGGGAATCTCCACCAATAATGATGGCCCATTCGTCCACGGTCAGGTCATTTAAAACCTTGTGGATCACATCGGTCATTGAGTGATAGACGCCTTCAGGATCACGCGCGGTGATGAGCCCAAATTTGTGCATAAACTTCATCAGTTTTGGGATGTTTGCCTGAGCCTTTTTATCCCAGACCGAAGCGGTATGGCAACCGGACTGATAGGCTCCGTCAACGGTCGGTGAGATCACCGTCGCGGCCATCGCCTCTAGCTCCTGGGAAGTCATCAAGCCGGTCGTGTCTTGGGATCCAACAATGTTGACCCTTACCCGAACATCTGAGCCCGCATGAAGCACAGAACCTTCTGCAACACCCACCGCATTCCGATTAAAAATCTTCTCCACTGCAGTGAGACCCTGACCTTCATGGGAAATCTCTTTCGAAGGGGCGAAGACAAGGGGCGCTTCGATCCCTAGAGTGTCAGCCGCAAAACTCTGAAGCTTCTTACCAAAAACAACAGCATAGGAGCCCCCTGCCTTAATGAATTCAACTTTCTGAGGAGTGAGTGCCGAGGAAATATCGACCAACTCAGTTTCGCCCTTGTAGAGTTTCTTCTCTTTACTATTGATGGTAAGAACTGTCCCAGTTTCAACAGAATAGGCCTGTTCAAGCACTGGATCACCATTTTCGTCAAGAATCGGGTTACCGCTGGAATCAAGCTTTTTTACCCAGTTTTTCAAGTCTATCCCAATGCCACCGGTCACGCCGACAGTGGTAAGGAAGATGGGAGAGATGCCATTCGTTCCCGCTACGATGGGCGCGATATTCACGAAAGGCACATAGGGACTTGCCTTCTTACCTGTCCACAGAGCGACGTTGTTAACTCCCGACATCCTCGATGAACCCACGCCCATAGTGCCCTTCTCAGCGATCAACATGACGCTTTTGCCGGGGTGTGCGTTTTGGAGCGCCTTAATTTCGATTTGAGCGGACTCTGAAATCATGCATTTACCGTGCAACTCACGGTCAGATCTTGAGTGCGCCTGATTACCAGGAGACAGCAAGTCGGTGGAAATGTCACCTTCAGCAGCGATGTAGGTAACCACGTCTATCTCCTCATCAACGTCGGGAAGTTTCGTGAAAAACTCAGCCTCGGCGTAGCTTTCGAGGATCTCTTTGGCGAATCTATTACCTGCCACATAGTCAGTTTTGAGCCGATCTGTATCCGCCTCATAGAGAAAGACCTGGGTTTTGAGCACTTCTGCCGCCTGAGAAGCGATGGATTCATCCTCACCAAGAGCAAGATCCAGAAGAACCTTAATGGAGGGTCCACCTTTCATGTGAGAAAGGAGTTCAAAGGCAAACCTAGGCGTGATCTCTTCGACCTCGACTTCTCCCAAAATGATCTCTTGAAGAAATTTAGCTTTGACGCCAGCGGCATCTGTTGTGCCAGGCAAGGTGTTGTAGATAAAAAAATTGAGCGACTCCTCCCTAAAGGAACTTCCGAGATCTTTGATCTGTGCAACGATCTCGGAGAGCAAGGCACCGTCATCGATTGGCTTGGGACTTAGACCCTGTTCTTTCCTCTCTGCAATCTCTGCAGTGTATTTTGAATACAAACTCATCTATGGGGCAATAAGTGTCTGCTGAAGCTTCGTAATTTCAAGAAATTTGGTTCCCGAACCGCTTTGCCATTGTCCATACAAAGGGACGCGGGATTCTTTACAATCGGTGGGCGAAATTGCAAGGAATCGCAAAAGATACCAAAGCTTCGCTTATAATCAGAACACTGAAAATAAATGCTCAAAGAGCGCCGTTTACGAAATTAGCGGGTAACTCAAATCAGCACTCCAGAGCAGTGCACCACGCCACTATATCCAAACTTGTAGCTCCCGCAGTTGCTTCTTTGCAGTGCCCGACCAGTCTCGGTTTGCTGCCGGGCTCGCGGGGCTCGGGTGTAGGATTCGACCGATTTTTACCTCCATTCCAATAGAATCAGCGACCCGCTTTAGGCAGCTCTCGGCAAATGCGCCAACGCCAATCGCAAACTCAGGCTGCAAGAGGCTGAGGTTACTTGAAACGTAGGCGTCGCACGCATCTGAGACCGGTAGCATTTCAGCGGCGGGCAGCTTGTCGGGAGTTCGGTTACGCCCACCCTCCTCCATCCAGACGAGGGGGCAGTAGTTCAAGACGTAATGCTCGGCGAAAAAGTCCTCTGCATTCGGATATTTTTCCGCAAAAAGCCCCCAAAATCGGCGACCGCTGACCTCTGATTTTTCACAATCAAACCCCACGATGGGGCGCTTGGGATGCTCGGGAGACGGTTTCCCGATATCAGCCGAAATCCCCATCCAGTCGCGGACTGCCGAGACCTCACCAAAAGGCACTCCAGTTTGGGCCATTCCCCACGGGCCTGGATTCATACCCATCATGAGAACCCGCTTGGGAGAGTCAGCAAACCGATTCACAAAGATCTCATGAGATGCTCTAGCATATTCAAGAGGATTGTAGACGTGACTAACCGGTTCAGAAAACGACAGATCTTGCAGCTGACGCACCAATTCATCGGTCGCTTCCAGGATTTGACTCGAAATTGACATACCCCATTCAACGGAGTCACAGCTCCTCGTCAAGCTACCTGTCCTTCATTCCCTGCGCCATTGCTCAGCAATATCGGGGCCGGTGCTGGTGAGTCCGGGAAAATTAGTTAGGCGCAACCTGCCGTCAGTGAATTAATGACGCCTGCTAGCCTTATCGAAAAAGAATGAATAAGATTTTGGGCTGATGAACCGGACTGAACACGACACCATGGGGACGATTGAAGTTCAAGCGGACCGCTATTGGGGAGCCCAAACTCAGCGATCTATTCAGAACTTTCCGATTGGAGTAGCAGGCTCAATGCCAATCGAAATCATCCATGCGTTCGGCTATCTCAAGAAAGCTGCCGCAATGACCAATGCCAAGCTCGGGGCATTGAACCAAGAGAAAGCAGACCTCATCGCCCGGGCATGCGACGAAATAATTTCAGGAGAACTGGATGATCATTTCCCTCTTGTCATCTGGCAGACAGGATCCGGAACACAGTCCAACATGAACTCGAATGAGGTCATTGCGAATCGCTGCCATGTGCTCGCAGGAAACACACTTGGTGAAGGAGAGCGAACTATACATCCCAACGATGACGTGAATCAGTCGCAGTCTTCAAACGATACTTTCCCCACGGCGATGCACATCGCCGCTTACAAAACGCTGGTAGAAAAAACAATACCGGAAATCAGTCGCCTTAAAGACACCTTGGAAGCGAAATCTCGGGACATGTGCAAAGTCGTCAAAATCGGTCGCACCCACTGGATGGATGCAACTCCCCTCACACTGGGCCAGGAATTTTCAGGCTACGTTGCTCAAATCGACTACGGACTCCGCGCCCTTAAGAATACACTTCCTCACCTTTCTGAGCTTGCCCTCGGTGGCACTGCCGTCGGCACGGGCCTGAACGCGCCGGAAGGATATGCCGCCAGCGTAGCATCAGATATCGCCGAACTGACGGGTCTCCCCTTTGTTTCCGCGCCTAACAAATTTGAGTCCCTAGCCGCTCACGATGCTATCGTCGAATCTCACGGTGCCCTTAAGCAGCTGGCTGTAGTTTTGACTAAAGTCGCTAATGACATTCGTCTTCTTGCTTCAGGTCCCCGCTCCGGGATCGGCGAGCTGTTGATTCCCGCCAATGAGCCCGGCTCATCGATCATGCCAGGCAAGGTCAATCCAACCCAAGTTGAAGCTCTTACGATGGTGTGCGCCCGAGTTATGGGTAATGACACAACGATTACCTTTTGCGGCGCTAATGGTCATTTCGAACTCAATGTTTTCAAGCCAGTCATGATTAGTGCCTTCCTCGAATCAGCAACGTTGCTGAGCGATGCTTGTCGCGCCTTCAACGATAACTGCGCGGTTGGAATCGAACCCAACCAGAGCCGAATCGAATCCCACCTCAAAAACTCGCTCATGCTGGTGACGGCTCTCAATCGACATATCGGTTACGACAACGCCGCTAAAATAGCGAAGAAAGCTCACACTGAAAACATCTCCCTTAAGGAAGCTGCTCTTTCTCTCGAACTACTCTCTGAAGAGCAGTTCGATGAGTGGGTCGTTCCGTCCGACATGGTGGGATCCTTCGAGTCATGAAAGATATCACCCACAACATTATCGATTTGAGAGAGTTGGAGCCTCATCTAACTCATCCAGCGATTGCACTCAGGGCCGCCTCTACTCAAATCGACGAGTCGTTCTGGCTCATTGCCGACCACGACCCGGTTGAACTCCACGAATTCCTACTCGAGCTTGCCTTGACGGTGCAGACTTTTATCTGTTCCGAAACCGAATACCGAGTATTCCTCGGCAAGGTAGCCTGACTTCAGATCCCCAATTATTTTCCCATGGGAGAAATGGTAACGGGGATCGACTTCGAGCAGGGTGTGTTAGAAATTGCAGCCGTCAGATCTATCGGCACCAGCGGATTCAACTCGGGAAAGTAGCCGGCCACAGCCTTCCGCGGGAGCTCATACGGAATCGCTAAAAACCGAAAAACCTCGCGAGTTCGGCCTCCTGTCTCATTGCGCACACTAATCTCTTGAAGAGGTTTCAGATTGCGCTCCTTCATATCCTCCGGGTTTATAAAAAGAATGCGACGCTCGTTGTGTATGCCACGATACCGATCGTGCAGGCCATAAACAGTCGTGTTGAATTGATCATGGCTTCGCACCGTCATCAGCATCAACTCGCCGTCATTAAGAGGGGCTTGATGGAGTGAATCACTGGAAAATTCGGCCGATCCGGAGGCTGTTTTGAAGATACGTTCTTTCGCAGCATTGTGAAGATAGAAACCGCCAGGCTCCTCAACTCGCTCATTGAAGTTTTCAAAACCCGGGACTGTTCGCTCGATCAACTCCCTGATCCTACAATTTTCTTTTGCAACATGGACAAAATCGAGGGTCGCTTTTTCTCGAAGAGTCGCTGCTGCCATCCGTGCCACAATCATCGCTTCGCTCAGCAGGTTACTCGAAGCCGGCTCCATCGTTCCCCGACTCTGATGAACCACGCTCATCGAGTTCTCAACCGTGGCAAACTGCACCTTGCCATTTTCAGCGAGGTCCCGTTCACTGCGACCGAGGCAGGGCAGGATAAGCCCGGTCTCACCGGTCACAACGTGACTCCTGTTTAATTTAGTCGATACGTGAACCGTTAATGAGCAGTTCTTTAAAGCCTCGGCCGTGTAGTCCGTATCAGGTGTGGCCTGCAAAAAGTTGCCTCCCATGGCAACGAACACAGATGCCTTCTTTTCGTGCATTGCTCGGATTGAATTCACCACGTCATACCCCACCTCGCGTGGCGAGGTGAAACTGAACTCACGGTCGATCGCATCATGAAACCACTCAGGCATCTTTTCAAAGATACCCATAGTCCGGTCTCCTTGGACATTACTGTGTCCGCGCACAGGGCAGAGCCCAGCACCCTCGCGTCCCAGAGCCCCCAGTAAGAGGTGAAGATTCACAACCTCGCGAATGGTAGATACCGCATTGTGATGCTGTGTCAGGCCCATCGCCCAGCACGTAATCACTTTTTTCTCGCCACGAGCGATAGAACTAGCTGCCTGCCTGATAGCGTCCTCAGACAACCCTGAATACTCTTCAATCAAGCCCCATTCCGTCTTGCGCACAGCTTCGAGAAAAGAATCAAGGCCCACGGTATACTGCTCAAGGAAGGTAGCATCAAACACGCTCCCTGGAGTCTTCTCTTCAAGATCGAGTAGCGCCTTATTCAACCCTCTAAAGAGCGCAAAGTCGCCGTTCACATTAACCCGTAAAAACTGGCTGGTCAACGCCGTCGAGATTCCCATCATACCAGAGATTTCCTGCGGATGCGCAAAGCCAACCAAACCAGCTTCCTTCATCGGATTCACGGCAAGGATTTCGGCTCCACTGCGAACCGCTTCTTGGAGCGCCGATAACATTCGCGGGTGATTCGTCCCCGGATTTTGCCCAACCACGAGTATCGTTTCTGCCGATTCAATATCTTTCAAAGTCACAGTTCCCTTACCGACGCCGATGGAGGAACCAAGAGCTGCTCCACTTGACTCGTGACACATATTAGAGCAGTCCGGGAGGTTATTTGTTCCGAACATCCTAACAAACAAGCCATACAAAAAAGCGCTCTCGTTAACAGTGCGACCAGACGTGTAAAAAATTGCCTCATTAGGGTCATCGAGAGCATTAAGTTCTTTGCCAATCAATTGGAACGCCTCTTCCCAATCAATCGTCTCGTAATGCGTTGCTCCCGGACGTAAAACCATTGGATCTGTCAACCTACCCTGCTGCTCCATCCAATAGTCCGACTCACGCGAAATTTCTGCGACTGAATACCTCTCGAAAAAGGCAGGATTCACTCTTCGCTTAGTTGTTTCTGAAGCCAGTGCCTTCGCGCCATTTTCGCAGAACTCTGTCGCCGCTCGGTGATCATCGGGATCCGGCCAGGCGCAAGAGGGGCAATCAAATCCGCCTTTTTGATTCAGCTTTGCCATTCCCTCTGCCCCGCGCTTCAGTCCAGCAAGACCGAAGACGTGTTTGAGCGACGAAGCGACCGCTGCCACCCCAGCAGCGTAGGCTTTGGGCTTCGAAACGGAAATTCCGGTGTGCGCCTCGGGCGGTTGAGCATTCACCTCTTCCGAGGAACGGTTGCTGACTGATTTCATAGGAAGATTCGAAGCGTGGCAGGTTTACATCAAAAGACACGCAAAAATGTTGGCCGAATAATGCCGAGTAGTTACGCAATAACTACACGATCGGATTTCCCCACCTTAGTTCTCTTATCATGAGTAGAGCATTGCCTCGTCTGAAAAATAGCCGTATCTCAAAGAAGTGAAATCGATCAAAAGAATTGCCATTGTTGGATCGGGCTCAGTTGGCGGCTACTATGGAGCCTGCCTTGCCCGCAATGAGGATGTTTCCTTCCTGATGCGTAGCGATCTCAAAAAAGTTCAGAAGGACGGGCTGGTGATCGAGAGTCCAAACGGTGATTTCTGTATTGAGAAGGTCCAAGCGTTTGCGTCAAGCGAAGAAATCGGCCCCGTTGATTTGGTTATCATTGCGCTGAAAACAACTTCGAATGGGGCTCTGATCGATCTGATAACTCCCCTCTTAAAGGACAATACCCGAATCCTGACGCTTCAGAATGGCCTCGGAAACGAGTCGCTTCTTCATCAACTTTTTCCGGCCCATCCCATCTTTGGAGGTATGTGTTTTGTTTGCATCAACCGCGGAAATCCGGGGGTGATTCGTCACCTAGCACACGGAAGGGTGGAATTGGGTGAACTCACAACCAGCGGTCAGCTTGCTGATATTGCTGAGCTTTTTCGAAAGGCCGGGATTGATTGCAGAGAACTTCCCAACCTCGGACTCGCCCGATGGCGTAAACTGGTATGGAACGTTCCATTTAACGGTTTGTCGATAGCAGCCGGAAATCTCGATACTTGTCAGATTCTGGAAAGCCCAAAATTAGTCAAGCGAGTTCGTGCTCTCATGCGTGAGGTCATCTCCGCAGCGGCGTCCCAAGGCCACCACATTGACCCCGAATTTGCCGAAGCCAATATCAATGGTACAAGGGAGATGGGTCCTTACGAACCGTCCAGCCTGATCGACTTTAAAGCAGGTAAACCTGTTGAAATAGAAGCCATCTGGGGAAAGCCGTTGTCATCTTCACGCGAAGCGGGTATACCCACCCCGGAACTAGAAAAGCTCTATTTCGAAATTTGCGAGGCGATCGAAAAACGGTAATGATTAAGAATGCCGTCGCCTGAGTTCCATCTTCCAGAGAAAATATTATCTGCCAGTCCAAAAGTTGGACTTATCCTCGGCTCGGGTTTGGGCAGCTTTATCGATTCGCTCTCAGATGGCTCAACGATCAACTATGATCAGATCGAAGGGCTACCCCCTAGCACCGTTCCCAGCCACGCCGGAAGACTTCATCTCGGAAGCCTCGGTGGGATCAATGTCGCTGTCGCCCAAGGAAGGTTACACTGCTACGAAGGACACTCTGCTTTTGCTGCAGCCGCGCCGGTTCGCCTCCTTCACCAACTTGGAGTTTCGACTCTTATTCTCACTAACGCCGCCGGAATCGTGAATGCCAATTTCAAACCAGGACGTTGGATGCTCTTGACGGACCATCTCAACCTTGCTCGGCTCTCTCCGCTGACTGGCTCAGCCGAATTTATCGATCAAACCACGTCTTATTCCCGCGAACTACGTGAACTACTCAAAGCTGTGGCTTCAGATTCGGGAGACGCCAAACTCTATGAAGGCGTCTATGCTTGGGTGAATGGCCCAGAATATGAGACTCCTGCCGAAATACGAATGCTACGCACTCTCGGCGCCGACGCTGTTGGAATGTCAACCGTCCCGGAAGTTATTCAGGCCCGGGCTCTGGGACTACGGGTTGTCGCTATGTCTTGCCTCACGAACTTCGGTGCCGGACTGTCAGGAAACACGCTCAGCCACGAAGAAGTGATCGAAGTCGGGCAACAAGCCTCACGCCAGCTATCTCACCTTCTGGAAAGCGCGATTCCGGGGATCGTCGAAATTTAATTAGGACTCCCAAGACGAATCTCATCGATGTCCCCTTGATCGAGATCGAAGAAACGAGCGCATTCTCGAACCTGAAAACGCTATTTGCCATGCTAACGGTATTTTTCGACGAGCCGGCATCCGGCTTCAAGCCAGTAAGCTAAGCAGATCGCTTGGTGCCTCCAAAATCGCCGTCGCCCCGTGCTCCAGTAATTCTTCAACTGGCCGAAATCCCCAACTCACCCCGACTGCATGCATGCCCGCATTGACCGCGGTCATCATGTCGACATCGGAATCTCCGATAAAGTAGCAGTCAGAAGGATTAGCACCCGCAGCAGCAGCCACCTCCAGAGCTGCGGTAGGATCTGGTTTTTTCGGCACTCCTTCACGAGCTCCGAGAACAAAATTCCACTCCCACTTGGGCAGAAATGTCTCAACACACTTCAAAGTAAAGTCATGAGCTTTGTTTGACATCACCCCGATCGGGATGCCAAGAGACTGAAGCTCCTCTAGTAACTCAGGAATTCCTGAGAAAGGCTTCGTAGTGTTTTTCCAGTTGCGCTCATAAGCCTCACGATACTCGTCGAGAATCGCGTTAGTCGCATCCCCTTCCTCAGGGCGGTGCTTTTCAGGAAAAATATCACGCACCAGATTGATCATCCCGTTGCCGATGAAAGTCCGGTAGGCATCCACCGGATGAGGCTCAAACCCGTGCGCCCGCAGAACCGCGTTTCCTGAGTCGGCCAGGTCCTCGAGCGTGTCCAGAAGCGTCCCGTCCAAGTCAAAGATCACTGCTCTCTTTTCGCCAATCATGACTCAGAACTTCGAAGCAAGTTCCATGCACAGATGAGTGCCTTCAGACCCGCCATTTCAATTGACGGGTCGATACCACACCCCCAGAGCAAGGTTCCATTTTTAATATGTTTGATCTGAACATAAGCTGCCGAGTCCGCATCCGAACCACCGCGAAGCGCCTGACTGCGATAGTCTGTCACAGCAAAATCTTTGCGTCCTGCCTCTTCGAGGAAATTCACAAAAGCGTTAATAGTGCCGTTACCTTTGCCGGTGCCTTCGACCTCTTCTCCCCCGATCTTCACTTTAGCGTGACAGATTACCTCACCTGCGCCACCCGCCGAGTGATCGAGTTCGAATTTTTCAAGACCCAAAGGAGTCTCAAGATTGACGAACTTTTCGAAGAAAAGCCCACCAATCTCTTGGTTGCTAAGTTCCCTGCCTGCATCATCAGCCTTATCATAGACGAACTTGCCCACCTGGGGGTGCATCGTTTTGGGAAGATCAAAGCCATGCTCGCGATCCAGCACATAAGCGACTCCGCCCTTACCGCTTTGGCTGTTGATGCGAATGATCGCTTCGTAGCTTCGCCCAATATCCTTCGGGTCGATAGTCAAGTATGGTACGCCCCACGGGACTTCTGCACCGGACTCAACAACGTCCTTCGCCCGGCGATCAAAGCCTTTTTTGATCGCATCCTGATGACTTCCTGAAAAAGCAGTGAACACCAACTCACCCGCATATGGCTGGCGGTCCGGCACTTCCATGCGCGTCGTTTCTTCGTAAATCTGGCGAATGGATGAAAGATCAGAAAAGTCGAGCCCAGTCCCAATACCATGACTGTTCATGTTTAAGGCCACGATCACGATATCAAGGTTTCCGGTGCGTTCCCCGTTTCCAAACAAAGTTCCCTCAACTCGATCCGCTCCAGCCATCAATCCCAATTCAGTTGCGGCAACACCAGTGCCACGGTCATTATGGGTGTGAAGACTGACAATAGAATTCTCCCTATTATCGACGTGACGACAGAACCACTCGATCTGATCCGCATGAATGTTGGGAGTCGACCACTCCACGGTAGCGGGAAGGTTAAGGATAATCTTCTTATCAGGACTAGGATTCCACACGGCCGAAACTGCATTGCAGACTTCCAGCGCGTATTCCATTTCAGTGTCGGAAAAACTCTCCGGCGAATACTGCAGGGTGATCTCAGTGCCGGGTAAAGTCGGCACGAGCTCTTTGATCAGTTGTGCCCCTTCGACCGCGATCTGTTTGATACTATCTTTAGAAGCGTCGCCAAAAGTCACGCGACGTTGCAGTGGCGATGTAGAATTGTAGAGGTGAACGATCGCTTTTTTGACGCCTTCAAGACTCTCAAAAGTGCGACGGATCAAATGCTCACGCGCCTGCACCAATACCTGAACCGTCACATCATCGGGAATACGATCTTGCTCCACCAGTGCGCGAAGGAAATTAAACTCCGTATCCGCTGCCGATGGAAAACCCACCTCAATTTGCTTGAAACCAATGCGCACCAGTTCGTCAAAAAGGCGTAGCTTCTCATCCACGCTCATCGGTATCGGTAGCGCCTGGTTCCCGTCGCGAAGATCGACGCTACACCAGATGGGAGCACTCATAATCGTCCGATTTGGCCATTGCCGGTCGGGCAAGTCGACCAACGGAAATGGACGGTACTTCTGAATGGATTCAGGATTCATGGGATTTTAGGTATTATGTAAAAAAAACAACGGGACGCAATTCACCCGCTTCAGCAGGAGTCAAAAAGTTAGAAAAAAGACAAATACCGGGCAGACTAGCCCAGCAGCACCAGCTCAAGAGCGAGCGGGAGAGCAAAAATGTTGGTACTGATTGTCGTGTGGTTCATCCGTTGAATTCCAACGTATGCCGAATACGCAGACTGTCCAGCTTCAATCTTCCATCTCAACAGACCGCTACCACCGCCGTTGAGACAGCACCTGAAAGGCATCGCCTACCCCCGCGCCTGCCATCACATCACTCCCCTCGCCAAAGCGCTGGAGGAATTCGGTTTGCTTTTCGTAGCCTACCTTTTCCAATTCCAATTCCTCACTCCAGTTCATCAAATCGGTG
Organism: Akkermansiaceae bacterium UBA1506; assembly: GCA_002323995.1. Taxonomy (GTDB): domain Bacteria; phylum Verrucomicrobiota; class Verrucomicrobiia; order Verrucomicrobiales; family DEV007; genus Arctic95D-9. The sequence goes on from DCQY01000042.1 coordinate 26,994, forward strand.
AAATTCACATCGACGGTAAGATCTTGCTTTCCAATGCGCTGATAAATTTCGGCTCCCTCTAATCGCTGTTGCTGAAAATAGGCTCTCGCAGTCCCGCAGGGTCGCCTGTGATAAATCTCGGCCGCTTCACCCCCGTAATCGATCGTCAACATGGAACCCTGCTCCCACTGCTGAACTGCATGCGCCAACCAAAGTTGATATAGGGGCTGAATCTCGACCCTTTGCCCCTGAGGACGCTCTGATAGATTCATCGCCGAATAGAGATCGACAGGGAATCCCTTGGGTAGCGCGCGGAACACCTCGTTCAGCCCACTCTTGCGGTCGAAGGCGACGAACACCTCATGCCAGTGACCTTCAATTTCACTCCAGATCATTCTCTTAGCCGGAAATGCATCGACCAACTCATTTGAGAAAATCAAAGCTTTGTTGCCGGCATCCTCAAGCGCTTCCTCCATTTTGGTGTGCCAGGAGACCTTAAACCCCTTCAACACTGCCCGCTGTTTTTGCCGAAGCGGTGCAGAAACATCGACAATGTGGTAGTGGACCTCGCGACGCTTCCACCAGTTGAATGATTTAAGAATTTCCCGAGCAAGCACTCCGTTCCCAGCCCCTACTTCGATCACATGAAATGCGCCGCTCCAGTCGTGATATTCCCTCTCCTCTTTAAGCCACTTCGCGATGGATCGACCCAGCGCAGCTGACAGCGTTGCGGAGGTTGCAAAGTCACCACGCTCTCCGCCTACATTCTCAATTTCAGTTGAGTAGTATCCGAAGTTTGGGTCGTAGAGTGCCATCGCCATGAAATTTTCAAAGGGAATCTCACCGCCTGACTTCTCGAATGTCCGATGGAGGAATGAGCGTAGATCGGGCATGGTTGCGGGAATCAAAAAGGGTATACCTCATTCAACAGGGTTTCTCAGGTTGCCGGAACTAAAAATAGACGAAATTTTATGGCAACGCTCCACATACGGGTAGCTGTTGATGAATCGATGATGCCCGAAAGCGAAACTGCGTCTCATGATGCTTTGGCCACGATCTACGGTCACGATGACAAGATTGACCTGACTCTCGAATTCGCCAAAGCCGTTCTCGCAATCAATCCATCGTAGTCGGAATTCCAACAACCAGTTCGCAGTATGGGAGGGCAGTAATTTCAGCGTGCCGAGGCGCGATAGCGACGCAGTTCAAAATCCTCATCACGGTGGAGCACTTCTACCAACTCGAAACCTCCCTCAAATTGCGGGAGGAAGGTATCACCCTCGTAAGGGTGGAAGACATAACTCAGGAGCACTTCGTCGCACTGAGGAATCATCTCAGCATAAATTTGGGCGCCCCCGATAACAAAAATCGCTTCTTCATCCTTGAGGAGCTCGATCGCTTCCTCACAAGACCCTACCATTTCGAATCCCTCAGGGCCTTGAGAAACACTCCGCGAAATGACGACGTTGCGCCGCTTTGGCAAGGGTCCGTTTGGCAGAGAATCCATCGTCTTGCGACCCATTATAATCGGGTGGCCTATGGTCACTCTCTTGAACCACTTTAGATCCTCCGGCAGTCGCCAAGCCAGATCTCCATCTTTCCCGATGACCCGATTCGATGCCATCCCAACAATGGCTTTCATAACAGGGCGACTCATACCGCAATTGGAGCTTTGATTGTTGGATACGGGTCATACCCCACCAATTCAAAATCATCATAGCAGAACCCATCGATCTCCTTCACATCCGGATTGATCTTCATCTGCGGCAATGAACGAGGTTCGCGGCTCAACTGCTCGCGAGTCTGGTCTAAGTGATTCTGATATAGGTGTAAATCACCAAACGTGTGAACAAAGTCACCGGGCTTCAGATCACAAACCTGCGCCATCATCATGGTGAGCAATGCGTAGGAAGCGATATTGAAAGGAACCCCAAGGAAGAGATCGGCACTACGTTGGTAAAGTTGGCAGCTTAATTCCTCGGCTGTTGTATCAACGTAAAACTGAAACATCGTATGACAGGGTGGCAGTGCCATCTCTTCGACGTCTGCCGGATTCCAGGCACTGACAATATGTCTCCGGCTCGTTGGATTGTTTTTGATCGAATCAACGACGCGAGCAAGCTGGTCAATTGTTTGCGACCCGTCTCCGACAGCCCAGGATCGCCATTGCTTTCCATATACAGGGCCAAGATTTCCATCCTCATCGGCCCATTCGTCCCAGATGGTGACACCGTTGTCATTTAGGTATTTGATATTGGTATCACCGTTCAAGAACCAGAGCAGTTCGTGAATGATAGAACGCAGGTGGAGCTTCTTCGTGGTGAGACATGGAAATGATTCACGCAGGTCAAAGCGCGCCTGAGCACCGAAGACACCAATCGTTCCAGTGCCAGTACGGTCACCCCGTGCTTTACCATTTTCCAGCACGTGATTTAGGAGGTCAAGGTAGGCTTTCATCACTTGGATAGATTAACAATTAGATATCATTCTCGATACAAAGAAGATGGACCATCCTCAGCGGCGACGGCAAGTTTTTCGAGTAAATCAGACAAGTTATTCGAATGAATCAGATTGGCGGCATCCTTCGCTGTGATGAAGCCGGCTTCAACCTGGGTCTTGGAACAAAACGAGATCAATTCATCATAAAACCCATCCACATTGAGGAGCCCACTCGGTTTATCATGCTCCTGAAGTCGAGACCACGTCAGCATTTCGAACATTTCATCGAGTGTCCCAATGCCTCCGGGCAGGGAGATAAAGGCGTCACTAAGTTCAGCCATTCGAGTCTTTCGTTCGAGCATAGTCCCCACCACATCCATCCGTGAAGCCTTTGGATGAGCCAGTTCTCGGTCCTCAAGATAAGTTGTGATCACTCCAACCATCTCGCCACCCGCATCAATACAACCATCGGCGACTGCTCCCATAAGGCCAAAACTTCCACCCCCGGTAACCAGCCGAATCCCGTTCTCAGCGAAATACTTCCCCACTCCACGCGCTGACTCTGCAAAAGCCGGGTTGGTCCCGGTATGGGCCCCACAGAATACGCAAATGGATCGCAGGTTGGTCGACATAGAGAAGTTCATTCTCGACGTCAGCGCGGCCTCTGCAAGGGAATCCTTACCACAGTTCAATAAATCCTCGCTTCGAATCCGGAAATAAGTGGTGGCACCGTCTCGGTTTCGTTTACACTGTCAAAATGACAGCACGTCAGTATGTTTTTGCGGGTCGGGTCCAAGGAGTCGGATTCCGCTATTCAACCAAAAATCTGGCCAAAGGTTTCGACGTCCTCGGTTGGGTCAGAAATCTGCCCGACGGACGCGTTGAGCTCCAGATCATGGGTGATGAAGAGGAACTCAATGAATTTATCGAAGAACTTCACGACAGCCCTTTAGGGCATCATATTCAGGAGCAGGAAGAACGTACTGTTCCGTTGCTCGAAAACGTCCAAGGATTTTCTATTCAGCATTGATTTAAAATTTTGATGAGTAACTGCGCGGTAGAAGTTAAAAATATGACCAAAGTCTTCAGTAGGGGGCTGAAGAAAAGCGATTACGTAGTCGCCGTCGACAATCTCTCATTCGAGATTGGAGCAGGCGAAGTCTACGGGTTGATTGGGCCGAATGGATCGGGCAAATCGACAACCATGAAAGTCGCCCTTGGACTCATGGCACCCACCACAGGTAGCGTCAAAGTTTTCGGCTTTGACAGCGGCGACATTCGCGCGCGGAACGAGATCGGTTTTCTCCCGGAAAATCCCTATTTCTACAAACACCTCACTGGAGCTGAGACCTTGAAATTCTACGGCAAGCTATGTGGCTTCAGCGGAGGCGAATTGAAAGACCGTATTTCTGAATTACTGGAACTTGTCGAACTCGAAGGCGCCGCCAAACGCCGACTAGGCGGTTATTCAAAAGGGATGCTGCAGCGCATTGGGCTGGCCCAAGCACTGATTCAACGCCCCCGCCTCGTCATTCTCGATGAACCCACCGCTGGAGTTGACCCACTCGGCTCTCGTCAAATCCGTGACCTTATTCTTAAACTCAAAGAAGATGGAATCACCGTTTTTCTTTGCTCGCACTTACTCGAGCAGGTTCAGGAAGTCTGCGACCGAGTTGGGATCATTTTCGAAGGCCGCATGCGTCGCGAAGGACCTCTTGCTGAACTGATTCAAATCAATGAACAAACCTCAATGACTTTTGCGGGCGCCAAACCCCACTTCCTCGCTAAAGTTCGAGACCTAATTGAAGCAGAATCAGAGGTGACCATCGTGGACGAAGGTCACCCCAAAACCACACTGGAAAGACTTTTCATCAGTCTATCCCAAAGTGAACAAGAGGAGGAGGAAAAATGAGCCCGTCACCTCCCTCCGTTTTCGAACCGACCTCTAAACCGTTATCACCATTTTCCTTCGGTCGGGTCATGGTTATTGCTTCAAGCTCGGTGACACAGCTCGTGCGCATGAAGACTTTCTACTTCCTGCTCGCATTCGCTGCGATCATCGTTGTCCTCATGAGCCTCAATCCGCCAACGACACCGGCGGGCGTACTTTCGACGATCAAGCGAATCTCGTTTGGAACGATGGATATCTTCGCCTGGCTCTTTGCCATCGTTTCGACGGCCTTACTAATTCCTAAGGACATCGAAGACCGCACGCTTTATACCATTCTCTCAAAACCAGTTCGACGCATCGAATATCTCATTGGTAAACTCCTCGGAGTTCTCTTTGTTATCGCTGTCTCGCTGGCAGTGATGTATGGCATCTGCGCACTGGCCCTCTTCTCACGCGAGAGCCTCTACATTGCCGAAGAACTAGGGGCGATGCAGGCGGGGGCTCAGTATTCTACCGAAGAGGTAGAAGCGCAGATCGCATTAATTCAGCAGCAGGGGCTTCGGGTCGAACTTGGCATTGCAGTGCTCGCTTCATTCTTGAAGGCCGCCGTTGTTGCATCGGTCACAATCTTCCTATCCACCTTTGCTTCGAGCTCCCTCTTCTCGATCATCATCAGCGTCCTCATTTTTATCATCGGCCATGCCCATACCATGGCAACAAGCTTCTGGCTTTACCAAACCGACAACAACCTGCTAGTAGAGCTGCTACTGAAGTGCGTCAAAATCTTTATCCCGAATTACCAACTCTACTCTTTCAGCCATGGAATCATTCAAGGCGAAGCTGTCGCCTACCCACTGGTCTGGCAGATGACAGGACTGACCGGCGTCTATCTAGTCGTGTTCATTTTCCTCTCCCTGCTTGTGTTCATTGATAAAGAGTTTTAGCTGTGTCTCACTTCAGGAAAATCCCTCGAACTGTTGTTATCCTCGTGGTCCTTGCCGCGTTTGGAATGGCGAGAGCACCGTTTGAAAATCGGCTGGGGCACGATTTAATTGACACCAAGATGGTCATTCCACCCCCAGGTATGACCGTTCTCGACCAGATGGGGCAATCAGCGCTCATGGCCACACTCGGTGGACTCAGACCACTCGTCGCCAGCTTCATGTCGCTGCGAGGATATGAAAACTTCTCAGAAAAAAACTGGGACGAACTTCACCAGACCTACCAAGTGATCACTGCGCTCGAGCCACGCGAAGAATACCACTGGGTCAACGCTATCTGGCATCTTGGTATTAACGCGACTGCGAACATGGAACTGGACACCAAGCTTCCGGAATTCGAACGCAAACGCCGCTTCTTCAACTACGCCCAACAGGCCATTGAATTCGCTGACAGAGGAACCGATCAGATCCCCGATTCGGTCGAAATTCGGAAACAGGTTGCTGAAGTTTACCGGGAAAAACTCAAGGATTGGTCAAATGCCGCAAAAACATATGGGGAAATCAAAGAACTCGACGGAGCCCCTCAGTATGCCGAGCGTTTTCATGGGTATTTTCTCGCCAAGGTGCCTGGTCGAGAGAGAGAAGCTTATGACTACCTCAAAGGTCTCTATGATGAAGGCGAGGATCAACGCCTTCCAACCTTAATTTACGAAGTACGCCGGCTTGAAGAAATCTTGAAAATTCCCTATCCCGAGCGCATTCCTGAAGCTGACCCAGACAGAAATCGAGGTCGCCCCAAGAAACCAAAATCCAAACCGCTACCAGGCGGAGTTATTATTCCTTGAAGCCTCCAACTCGCGAGATGGAATTAGGCGCCATCACGTTGCGAATCGCCATTTCTGTGTTTAGTTCGGAGGTTCCCCTGTCCCACCGCTGCTGTCTCAAGGGAGCTCATTCACTCCATGAAATACGCCATCTTCGGAGATATTCACGCCAACCTAGAGGCCTTACAGGCTGTCATGGCAGATGCCGAACAGCAGGGCTGCACCGATTACGTCTGCACCGGTGATATCGTAGGTTATGCCTCCGATCCAAACGAGTGCCTCAGGATCGTTCGTGAGATGGGCTGCCCCGTCGTAAAAGGAAATCATGACGAGGAATCCACACTCAGCACCTCGCTCGAGGGGCTCAACCCTCTTGCCAAACAGGCAATGGAATGGACTCGCGCCCAACTTAACGAAGATGAGCAGGACTTTCTTAAAAACATGAAGCTGGTGCGTCAGGTCGCCGATTTCACTATCGTTCACGCTACACTCGACACTCCCGGCAGCTGGACCTACGTCACAAACAAGTTCGATGCCATGGCAAGCTTCTCTTATCAGTTTACCCAACTTTGCTTTTACGGCCATACTCACACACCTCGCATTTATGTGAAAAGCGACAGCGTTGAGCCGCTTGAGGAAACTGAAGTGAACCTCGAAATGGGCCGAAAGTATTTTATCAATGTCGGCAGTACAGGTCAGCCTCGTGACGGTGACTGGCGGGCTTCCTACGTGGTCTATGATTCCGACAACCAAAACGTGACGATCCGCCGCATCGATTACGACATTCAGAAAGCTCAGGATAAAATTATCGAGGCCGGTCTTCCCGAGATGCTGGCGCATCGTCTCACACTGGGTAAGTAGGGTGAAACTCACGGAATGTAAGCGTATCTTAGTGGTGAAACCGAGCTCGCTCGGAGACATCATTCACACCCTGCCAGCGGTCGAGGCAATCCATCGCGCCGTTCCCGACGCTAAGATCGACTGGCTCGTCAATACGGGCTGGAGCCCTCTGTTAAAGGACGTGACATTCCTTGACCGTATCATCTCTTTCCCTCGCAAAGAGTTTCGTGGCATTAGCGGGGGGTTGAAAGCGGTCACCTGGGCAAAGAGGGTCCTTCAGCAAACGCACTATGATCTCACCCTTGATTTTCAGGGGCTCTTTCGCAGCGCTCTTCTATCCCGGCTTACAAAAACTAGCCGAGTCATGGGATTCCAAAAAACGAGAGAAGGAGCCAGTTTATTTTATGATGAGAAAGTAATGGTCCAAAACTGGTCGGCTACTCACGCCGTCGATCGGAACCTTGCCCTCGCCAAAGCCGCCGGCGCCGATATCGTATACCCCAACTTTGGTTTACCGGAGGGAGATCCTGTCGAAGGTCTCACTCCAATGTCTGACAAACCCACCATCCTGCTTCATCCCTTCTCTCGAGGGGGAGGTAAATCCCTTTCCACCAATGAGGTGATTGAGCTAGCGGATCAACTCGCGCCAACTCCCATCATTCTTGTAGGAGTATTTGAAGGAAACGCTCCCGGTATGTGGCCAGACAATATCACTGATCTCATCGGACAAACTTCCTTACCTCAACTGATCCACCTCATTCGCTTATGCAATTGGACCGTCAGTGTTGATAGTGGGCCGATGCATCTTGCTGCCGGCATCACCGACCGGGTTCTTTCGCTTCATACCTGGTCGAATCCCGCGATGGTCGGCCCATGGCCAAAGTCGTCTTACGCCTTTAGGGAAGGAGAGATTGTTCAGGTTATCGATTTAACTCCCGATCGTTTTCCAGAACGTCGCGATCTCAAAAGTGCTTACGGGAAGCAACCGCGCCTTTTTAAACCTGATGACATCAGGACAATAACTTCATTTTTGCGCATGCAATTAGCCAAATGAAACATGTCCAAATCTACACTGATGGCTCTTCTCGAGGTAACCCTGGCCCGGGTGGTTACGGGACGATAGTCCAGTATGGAGAACACGCTCGCGAACTCGCACAGGGTTTCAAAGTGACGACCAATAACCGGATGGAAATCCTTTCGGCAATCGCAGGGCTTGAGCTGCTCAAGGAACCTTGTCAGGTAACGGTCTATTCCGATTCACGCTATCTTGTCGATGCCCAAACTAAGGGCTGGGTTGATGGGTGGAAGTCACGCGGCTGGAAGAAAAAGGACAAATCCGGCGTGAAGAATGTTGATCTCTGGAAACGACTTGAAGCTTCGGCAGAAGGGCATCAAATCGATTGGCAATGGATAAAAGGCCACGATGGCCATGAGATGAATGAGCGATGCGACACTCTTGCGACCGAAGCCGCCGACGGGGAATACGGAGCGCTCATTGACGACCGCGGATTCAAAGGTTGATCCCCTCAGTTCGCGTTCTCGCCTGAAGTTGGCTTGGCTTTCTCAAACGCTTTGATCAATCGCTCCGAAATATCCTCTCCGTAAACAGGCATGCACCCTGAAATGTGAGGCCGTATGCGGTTCCTGTCTCCACTCGATGAAAGTGAGCGGCGCAGCAGTTCTTTCGTCCCTTCTCCTCCAATATGATCTATCGAAGGTGGCAAGTGCCCTTCACGCCCCAACTTACGGTAGGATAGGTCTTCGAACCGAAAGTAAACTTCACGAGCTGCTTCAACACCACCTACTCCGTCGCGCTCGTGGCAAGCATAACAGTTGAGTTGTTTCATACGCCAGTCGACTTCGTCACTTTTCAAGCTCTCTGGCGCGCTTGCCATTCGTTCTAGTGCGAGCGAGATAGCTCGTTTTTGTACTTCATCCATTCCGTAGAATGGCATGGCTCCTCCAGAAGGACGTTCTGACATACAGGCGTTACGCGAGGTCGTATCAAGCGCCAACAAGGGCTTAGATTTATTCAATTGTTGCTCTCCGAGTTGTCCCGGTAATGCATGGCAGGCGACACAGTTTTTCGCGACGAATAGCTCTCTTCCCTTTGCTACAATCTCTTTATCTGCTCGAAAGTCGTCATCTTTCTTGAGCGCACCGGCAAGCTTATCCGGAAGAACTAGATCCGGACCCGCCTTTAAATACGCAGCGAGATCGGCTGCCTCATTTTCACCAAGCTGATAATCTGGCATTCGACCGGACGGCCGATGTTCATTAGAACCGAGCAGAAAGTGAGTTAGCGCTTGCAGGTCATATAGATCGACCAAATTCATCGGGGTGCTTGGTAAGCCAGCCAGTTCAATTTCCGCATTCTCCGGTAATCCCTCAGGGCGAAATCCAACCTCGGGAGCATGACATGCCACGCAGCCGATTCGATGATAAAGTTGTCTCCCAGCCTCAATATTACCTCTTGGGTATGGAGGTAGCTCATACTTCAAACTGGAGAGATAGTGCTTCAAAGCCTCTACCTCTCCTAGGTCACGGTCGGATCCTGCGAACATACTGGGCATCGAGGTATCCTTTTTCACAAAACGAGGATTTCGAATCATCATCTCCAAATCCAATACATCGAGCCGCGTCCCGACGCCATGGAGGTTGGTCGCTTCGACACCCGCGAGCCGTTCCGCCCATTGGTTTGGGGGCTCGTGACAGGCAACACAATTCAACTCGTTGAGAAGAATCAGTCCACCCCTCGCAAGGTAATCATCATCATCCCGACTGCTGTAGAACCTCTCAAAACCAATCACGAAAGGATAATCGGCCGATTCCGTATGGACGGGGTGAGCACGCAGTGAACAAATCTGCCCGAAAACGAACGCTAAAATGAGTGCCGCCCCAATGAGGCCGTGCCACCACCCCCGGCAAGTCAGGATATCTCGTCTGATCAAATCTCTATTCCACAACCTTACCATCAACGAGCGTCACGATTCGCTCACCCTGCTCCGCAAGCTTATTATCGTGCGTGACTACGAGCAGGGTTCGCTTTTTCTCCTCTGCTAACTCCATGAGTAACTCAATCACCGCGCCTCCTGTCTTGGAGTCAAGATTCCCTGTTGGCTCATCAGCAACGATGATCTCCGGCTCATTAATAAGAGACCGGGCAATCGCAACGCGCTGCTGCTCTCCGCCCGAGAGTTCATTGGGAAGGTGCCCACTCCTCGCACCGAGTCCCACACGTTCAAGGAGTTCAAGCGCACAGTCTTTTCCGTGGCGCCCACGAATCAGAGCTGGAACCATTACGTTCTCCACGGCGGTCAGCTCAGGCATGAGGCAAAAGCTTTGGAAGACATAGCCCATTCGTGCGTTTCGGACTTCGGCTTGCTCCCGTCGAGGAAGATGATAAAGAGATTTCCCGTTAATCAGGACTTCACCTTTATCGGGCTTTTCCAACCCAGCCAAGGTATAGAGCAGAGACGTTTTACCTGCCCCGGATGGACCAACGAGGAATAGCTTTTCGCCGTGTTGGACCTCGAGGGACACTCCCCTGAGAACTTCGATACGATTATCGCCGATTTCAAAGGTCCGAACGATATCCCGCGCTTCCACAGCGGTTTCGAGAGACAAAAAACTGGGGCTGGCCATAGATACAAAAAACATTCGCCCCGGATTGGTCCGGAAACGAATGTTTTTTTAAATCAATAAGGTGAGCGAGATCAACGCTTGCCCTTCAAACCCTCGCGTCGGGCCTTCTTGGCCATATTGAGCGCTTTGTCGTTACCGTATCGGCTAATTGAAAACTTAGCAGTCTTGCGGGTATTCTTACCGTCCACCCAGGCTGCCTGCCAATATTCGTAGTTTTTTCCCTTCGGAGATTTGGACACCACGTGAGTGACCCCGGTGACGCCCGACTGCTTGATGCGTCGTTTCTTTTTCGCTGCCGCTTCTTGCTTATACTTTGGCATTTTAGCAAGCAGCTTATCTCGATAGGCTTTCGCTGCTTTAAGCGCCTTGGTTTTTCCACCAGAGGATTTGTCAGGAAAATACTTCTGAGTGCTTCTTCCGCGGTGAGTGATACGAACATAGAAGCCGTGATTTTTCTTTTCTGGCTGGTCTATGCGAGTGATTCCGTAATTCGGTCTTGGAGCGATCATAGGGGCACAAAGTTGGGCGTTGATTGCCAACAGTTTGAATTAACAGTCGTATCGTTTTTTAAGATCGAGACAAGACTTTTTTAAATCGTGACAAGACAAAAGCAACGTTTTTGACGCAGAGGGTTACGTAGCACAAGTCTGGCGGATGCCCTCAAATAAAACAATTCCCACTGCAGTCGATAGGTTGAGGCTCCGCCCCTTGACTTGAGGGATTGTCAGGCAGCTTTCCGTGTTACTTTCCAAGAGAGCCTCAGGAAGTCCTCGCGTCTCTGGACCAAAGACCAGATAATCCCCTTTCTGAAATTCCGTATCCCAGTATACGTGATCAGACTTAGTGGTCAGGTAGTAGACAGAATTCTCAATCGGGACCGATTCAAGAAACAGTTCTAACGACGACCAAAGGCTCGGTGAAAGCTCACGCCAGTAATCAAGTCCTGCCCGGCGAAGTGCTTTTTCCTCGAGTGAAAAACCCAGAGGCTCAATTAAATGGAGAGCCGATCCGGTGGCATGGCAGAGGCGACCAATGTTGCCCGTGTTCGGAGGAATCTCCGGTTCGTAAAGGACCACATTCAGCATCGAAAGCCTCCGGCCTTCCCGCTCGCGCAGCGCCAAATTTTCGCGACGCTTGGGAAATTAAGCTCCAACGGAATCGACGTTGACACGTCGACCGTTCTGGTCGAAGCGGACATTGCCCTCCACCAGCGAGTAAATTGTGTAGTCGCGACCGATTCCAACATTTTTCCCAGGATGCCACTTGGTGCCGCATTGGCGAAGAATAATGTTTCCAGGAATGACATGCTCACCACCGAACTTTTTCACTCCACGACGCTTGCTGTTGCTGTCGCGACCATT
>DCQY01000074.1:0-2846 GCA_002323995.1 Akkermansiaceae bacterium UBA1506
CTCCTGCGATGCGATCAATCTGCAAGGCTAGGCCAAGCGAATCGACACTGTGAATCATTGCACAATACGGCAGAACCTTGCGCGTCTTGTTTTTCTGTAGATGACCGATGAGGTGCCACCTCAACTCAGACGACATTGCTGGAACCTTCTCAACAATCTCCTGCACCTTGTTTTCTCCAAAAATGCGATGACCGGCGCCGACCGCTTCCTGGATCACATCGACAGGCCAGGTCTTGCTAACAGCAATCAGAGTAATTTCGTCCGCGAGGCGCCCAACTCTGGCGGCTGCATCAGCGACCTCAGCTTCAACAAACCTCAGATTTTCTGCAATACTCATTTTTCCGGAAGGGCTTCGATCGCAGCCCGATCGAGCCGAACTATACGCCACTCATCAAGGATTTCGCCTCCGACCTGAGTGTAGAGATCGATCGCATTCTGATTCCAGTCGAGCACACACCATTCATACCGTCCCGCAGCTCGTTTTTCAGCAATAGCTCCCACTGATTTGAGCAGCTTTTTGCCGATTCCTGCCTTTCGAAAAGCAGGTCTGACATACAAATCTTCTAACCAAAGGCCCGCGCGACCAACGAAAGTTGAAAATGTTGAAAAGAAAATTGCGTAACCAACGAGCTCTCCTGATACCGTCGCCACCAGCGCTTCGGCAGCAGGATGGTCCCCAAAAAGGCTTTCCTGATAGTCTACTTCTGTCGCAACTAATTGATCGCTAAGCTGTTCAAACTCGGCTAACTCCGCCACCATTTTGAGGATGCCGGGAATGTCTCTCGGACTTGCTTCACGAATCTCAAGAGATGCCTGAATATTTTCGATCATAAGACTTCTGATTTAATTCGGACTTGGCACACCTAGTGCTCTTTAAAGCTTCGTCAGACGGTATCCAGACCAGATGACATACGGGTTGAAACCAGACGGCAACCCGGTTGACTACATTTTTTGCAGGTTTTACGGGGGTTTTTCCTGCGCTTGTCGACCGGGTTGCTTGTTTCATGCAGGGGTGCTTCGTTTCTTGTTCAGAATACTCCCCTCAGTTCTCTTGAAATAAATCTTGAAGGGGGGGCTCAGTGACCCCCGTCTGAAAGGTCTTGTGGTTTGTATCCGCCTTTGGCCCTGAAATAGAAGAACAGGATAAGGTAACAGATCAACATGAAGGTCGGCAGCACCGAAACTTGAACAAAGGCAGCTTTCTTGTTGGGATAGCGAACCTGCCGAACAATCTCCTGATCTTCTTCAGAAAGTTTCTTCACCTTGTCCTCGTCGACTCCCCTGACTTCGCCAAGGAAAGGCAACGCTCGCGGCGCCGTCGCCACCTGCTCATGAATCGCGGGATGCTCAGCCATAAGGTCACGATCAATTCCTTTGTCCTGCAGACCACCCATGATGGGAGCGCCGAGGATACCCATGCCGAGCACGCCTACGGCAGAGACACCATTCAGGGTGAGCGCTCCCCCTTTCGGGAATTGCTCGGATACCAGTCCCAGCGTGGTGGACCAGAGAAAGGTCTTGCCTAGCGCGTAGACCGTGGCCGCAATCAGGATGACGAAACCAGCGGACTTCGAAAGGAAGAGCAGGCCGATAATCGCAATGATGGCACTGATGACCAGCAAACCGATCGGGGAGAACTTGTGCACAATCGGACCGGCGTAGAAACGGAGGATCGTCATAATCGTGGACACGTAAATAAAGATCCACCCCGCCTGGGCTGGGGTGAAGTCAGCGCCGAGAAGATCCGGCATCCAGCTGTCGGTTCCCAGCTCCGTCGTCGCCAAGGGGCCCATCGTCAGCAGGACCAAAAGGAACATCCAGTGCCCGAAACTCTTCGTGTAAATACCCGCGCCGATCGCTACAACTGCGGCAATAATGACCGCCACGATCCCGTTAACCGCAAGGTTAGGATTGAGGCTCGCCAGGATCTGGGAAACGCCGAGAACCAGCAACCAAGTCAGAAGGAAGAAGCCGATACCACCGACCTGGCCCAGCATCTCACGATAGGAAACATTGGCTTCGACGCGCTCGTTCACCGGGAACTTCCGCGGGATGATCATCACGGCATAGATCACCACCGGCACGAAACACATCACATATTTGATCTTCCAGCTGGCATCTCCCAGCAGAATTGCGGTCAGCGCACCGAGTGCCAGACCCGCCGGCCAACCGGCATGGAGAATATTGAGCCATTTCGATTTCTCCTTCTTATAAATCGTGGCCACGACCGGGTTGATAAAAGCTTCAACGGTGCCGTTGGCGATGGCGATGAGGAACACACTCCAGTAAAGTGCTGTCGGCCCGTTTGCAAAAAGCGTGAGAAGCAGAGAAGCAATATGGCAACCCATCGCAAAGTAGGCTGCTGTTTTGTAGCCGATGTAATCGATGATCAGGCTGAAGACAATGATACTGATCGCGAAGGGCCAAAGTCCCACACCGAGGATGGTTCCCTTGTCAGCTTCAGAAAGTCCGAAGTCGGTCTGCCAGTCGCCGATGATATTGGCGCGGAGACCGAACACAAATGAGGTCGCAACGAGAGCGACAAAACAGGCCCAGAACAACTTCTTGGTTTCTTTTTCGTCCATAGTAAAACNNGCCAGACCCGCCGGCCAACCGGCATGGAGAATGTTGAGCCATTTCGATTTCTCCTTCTTATAAATCGTGGCCACGACCGGGTTGATAAAAGCTTCAACGGTGCCGTTGGCGATGGCAATGAGGAACACACTCCAGTAAAGTGCTGTCGACCCGTTTGCGAAAAGGGTGAGAAGCAGCGAAGCAATATGGCAACCCATCGCAAAGTAGGCTGCTGTTTTGTAGCCGATGTAATCGATGATCAGGCTGAAGAC
>DCQY01000074.1:3076-4095 GCA_002323995.1 Akkermansiaceae bacterium UBA1506
CCCTTAATTCCGTGCGGATGCTGGCGCCGGTTCCGCCCTATCGGGCAACCGGGCAGCCGGGCACCTGCAACTGCGCCTTTTGCGTCAGCACCACAGCGAACCCATATTCAAAGTAGGATGCCGGTCCTTCCTCCCAAAACACGGCGCCGGGCTTTCTCTAATGATGGCGGAGTTTGGCACCGATACCATTATGACTGGGATTCAGACACTCCTTTCCCGGCTCCACCGCGAAAAGCAAAATCCACCAAGCTCCTAACAAATCGGCGCACTCAACACAGATCCCGTCGCGAGTCGATTGACTTCCCTGGTTCGATTTCCTAACCTACCATCGAGACCGCGCTCTCGGATCGGGCTACCAGGTCTCAGACGTTCGGTTAAAAGGGGATCAGACTTCTAGAAAAGATCAGATGGCTGAAAACAGAAAATGGGAACAAACAATTGGAGCCGGATATTTACTCGGAATCTCCGCCCTTGCGCTCCTTCTGGTCCTCCCGCTCCTGAAGCCAGAATTCAACATCGGAAGATTGAGCCTCAAGGCTGGCACCCAGCCATATGGATGGCCTCAGGGAATCACGAAGAACCCTGCGGACTGCTACCTCGTGATCGGAGATTGGTATTGGTTTATCGGATATTACTAGAAGACCCTCAGCGAAGCATATACCTTCTATCTCGAAGACGCAGGAGTTCGGAAAAGATAAGCGAGAGATAAAATACGATGAAAACCAAATTTACATTTATAGTCGGTTCTACTGCGGTGATCGTGGGGATAGTGTTTGCGGTTCTGGCGCAGTCAATCGCCTTTAGTGGGGTAAAAACTTATCCCCCGCCTCGGTCAGAAACCTCATATGCTGCGCAGGAGCAACTCTTGCAGAACATTGGCCTGCTCGTTCTCGCATTCGGGCTTCTGCTGATTCTAATCACGTTCCGCGAGTGCCTTCGCGCATCACGCCGTGATCACCGACCCGCAAGAAACGAGGGCTAACAAGCCGCGGATGATCAACTGCCTGCCCGCCGCGAGT
>DCQY01000054.1 GCA_002323995.1 Akkermansiaceae bacterium UBA1506
TACGCTTGCATGTCATTACCGCAAAGCGATTTCGAAAGTTGCCGGTATCCCACGCCCTCAAAGTGGAGTAAGTTTCTGACAATCATGCCATCCTGTTGCATGCAACCTGATCCCGAACCGGAAGCAGATTCGTCCTGCTGCAAGAGCAGATCGAAGCGTGTTGACTGGGTTCTCTGTAGCTCCCTCCTCCTGGTGCTCCCTACCTACGTGGCCGCCTACTTCATTCCGCAGGGTGGTTCTGCCTTCGGAGAGTTTATCCATGGAATTCACGAATTTATCGACGCCATCTGGTGGGGGTTACTAATTGGAATCATAGCCGTTGGCATTCTGCACTATGTTCCCCAGAGCAAGATTCACCAGTGGCTTGGTGAAAAGAGTAATTTTTCAGGATTGCTGCGAGCTGTCGCTGCGGGCCTACTGTTCGATGTCTGCAGTCACGGCATTCTCCTCGTCGCTATGCAACTTTATCGCCGCGGACTAAGTCTTGGCCAAACCATGGCTTTTCTGATCGCCAGTCCCTGGAATTCTATCAGCCTAACCCTGATTCTGATCGGATTAATTGGCTGGAAGTGGACATTTGTTTTCATCGGGTTGTCTGTCGTAATCGCTATTATCAGCGGTCGGCTTTTCAGCTCCCTGGAACGGTGTTCGTTCATACCCCAAAACCCTTATCGTCAGCACACCGAAAACGAACCCGAACTTGGATTTTTCGAGCAAATTCGCCCACTGTTATCCACCCCTGCGGGGTGGGGACGATGGATCGCTCTCTCGGTCAAAGAGTCTCAAATGATCATTCGATGGATCCTGTTGGGAACCGTTTTCGCGGCACTGCTGCGGGTCCTCGTTCACCCCGCTGTCCTTGCACACTGGTTCGGCCCATCGGTAATGGGTCTCGGACTCACCCTGATTGCTGCCACTGTCATTGAAGTCTGCTCGGAAGGTGCCAGCCCCATCGCAGCTGATCTCGTTAATCGGGCCAGATCTCCCGGGAACGGCTTCACCCTGCTGATGGCCGGGGTCTCGACCGACTACACCGAAATCCTCGCCCTCCGTGAGACGACTCATTCCTGGAAAATCGCCCTACTCCTGCCGGCAATCACGGTTCCCCAGATCGTTATCCTCGGATGGATCCTCAATTCTCTGTCTTGAAGTAACGCTTCAACAGAGCTTGCTCCTCAGGGATAAGAGACTCTCGCCAAACGGCGTCTCCCCCTCGTCCATTTGAAGAGACGCGCCCTCCGGCCTGCGAGCCGGAAGCCTGTTTGTCTTCCTCGTGCTCCGTTTCACCAACACTTAACAAGTCACCCAAGGAAGCGCGGGAGAGATCCTCATTAGTGACCTTCTCGATGTTATTGGTTCCGAGATCATCTTCATCTCCATAAAACATTGGTGCGTCTCCCTCGCCTCTTAAGATACCACCCTGACCGGGCAGCAAAACTGAAGAGCTTAGTCACAATCCTCCTTCCGCCATCGGTGGTAACCCATTCATACTGCCAAGACTCTCGAGCTTTTTGGCAAGCTGGTTCTGCAATTCCTGCATCTGCTCCGAATTGAGGCTGTTCATCATCTCCTCGCTAATCTGCGATGGATCCACCTGACTCAGTTGCTCTGCCAATTCGCTGTTTACACTCATGGAGTTCATGGCCAGATTCTTCATCGCATCCTCCATTTCCTGAAGGAGCATCTCTTTGCCTGCCTCACTTAACTGGGAAGAAAAAGTTTTGAGCGCATCAAGATCACGTTCGATTGTTCCGAGATCCTTGGCTAGGTCCTGAATGTCACGACCGACCCTTTCTTTCAACGTGTCACTCGCCTCAAGACTCGCATGCCCGAACCAGTCATTCTCGGGTTGGTCACGCAGTTCTCCGATTTTATCTTCAATTTCTTCAATACTGCCCGGATCAATCAGTTGCTCTTCTTGGAGAGTCGCCAGCCATTCCTCCATTTGGCCCCAGGCATTCGGCTCATGGGTGATCATTTCTTCTCTGCCTTTCAGTTCGGAAACCGGAACGAACCACGCCGCCAAGACCATGAGGCCAGCCAGCACCCCTGGCAAAATAGCAACTTCCCAGCGCCATTTTAGACCGATGTCATCGCCCTTCAAAGCAAAGTGCTCGGGCCACTGGCCCATTTCTCGATTGGCGGAGCTGAGTTGGTTATTGAGGCTCAGACGATCATCGAGGCGAACGAGTGCTTCTTCTTTACCGATGAAGCGACCGCGACTCCAGAACCAAGCAAAGAGAGCGGTAGCTGTGACAATGCCACTCAATGTGGCGAAGAGAGCATCGGTCTGAACCCAATCAGGTAACCAAGTCCTCGCAGTAAGGACAACTACGGCGAAGACTATCAGGGCCAACGACAACAACAGATTAAAGCGCCCCAGCCACCAACCGGTATTAACACGCCGAGCCACTACCGCCGCTTCACGTCGCCAGCGTCGTTCTGAACTGTCAGCACCCATAAGGGTTTCAATCTAAAGGCTCAAGGCGTCAAACGCAAGACACGTTACCGAAGCGTTTAAATGATATGAACTCCATTGTCTTCCCTCCTCACACAAGTATTCACGCCGAAACATAATCGCCATCTCTTACCTAAGGAAACATGATCATCCATAGGGCAAAAGGGCAGCCAAGGACCCTTTAACTGCGGGGTGTCTTGGTGAGATTTGCGGTGAGCACGAAGCAAGGCCTCCTGCGACAAAATTCAACGCCTGCGATGTCGATTGATCCAGCCGTCACGATCGCGCCTCGCTCGCTCAATTTTTTCCTTCAGCCCAACTGAAGAAAGAGCCTCACCACCAGCGCCTACAACAATATCTTGCTCCGCTCGATCGTCTGTCGCGACAGTTATTTGATAAGTTTGAGCATACTTAATGGCGAGTCGTTCAATGACGTCGTCCGCGGTCAGACCACCACTGGTGTAAAAAATCTGAATCCCTCCGGCGACGCGCTCTTCATCCACCGTATTACCAAGTCCGTCGAAAACGACCACAACGCGGTCATCGGACCAGTCACGATAGTCGCTCAAGGCCTGAATCAATTCGCGGTGAGCGCTACCGGGAGAAGTTCGATGACGCTTCAAAAGATCCGGCCATGCGTGAACGATATTATTTCCGTCCACCAATAAAAATGATGGCCGTGGTTCACTCATTCCGCTCCGCCACTACTGCATGGCGTTGAGGGGAACGCTGAAGATTCCCCTTTGAAACCAAATTAGCTCTGTTCAGCTCTGACCTAGTCCTTGTCCGGGGCAGCTTTTTTCTTCGCTGCGGCCTTCTTTGTCGCAGCCTTCTT
>DCQY01000044.1 GCA_002323995.1 Akkermansiaceae bacterium UBA1506
GATGAACGCGGACAAAGAACTATGAAGTGTAAGATCCTCGATCAACTTAATGCCATGTTCTTTGGGGTCGTTTCATGCGTTTGGATGACGACCGAAAAGCCGGAAGAAAGCAGGCGGTATCGCTGTGAGCTAGGGATCGGTTCTATGTCTCCTGTCTTGATTTGACGGGAATTGAACCCTACCCTGAAGGAATGAGAGTCCCTTTTGCCATAGCGGTTTTTCTGGGAATCTTGGCTCATTCATATCTTTTCTCTGAGGGACTGCGCAAGGGCCGCGCTCAAGATCAGAAGGCGGCTAGGAAAGAATTGGCCGGAATTAAGGCCGCCACCCCTGACCTCGAAAGTTGGGAAAAGCGCAAGGCGACGGTAAAGGCCGGCATCCTAGCAGGAGCCAAGCTCACCACCCTACCAGAACGCACGCCTCTGAATCCCCGTTTCAGAAAGAAACGCACTTACGAGGGTTACCAAGCCGAAAACGTCGCCATTGAAAGCTCCCCAGGATTCTACGTCACCGGAACGTTATACCGCCCCACCAACTTTAAGGGGGCTCTCGCTGGAATTCTCTGTCCCCACGGGCACGGCGGACGCTTCAGGGAATCACGTCAGATTCGCTGCGCCGTCCTCGCCCGGATGGGCGCCGCCGTATTTCAATATGACATGATGGGCTATGGCGACTCAGAAGAAGCTGGCTGGGACCACCGGGCTTCGCCCGAAATCCTTCGCCTGCAGACTTGGAACAGCATGCGCGCTCTCGACTTTCTTCTCACCCTGCCCAACGTCGATTCCAAGCGCATCGGAATGACCGGATGCTCTGGAGGCGGCACCCAGACTTTTATCCTCTCTGCCCTCGATGAGCGGGTGGCGGTCTCCATTCCGGTCTGCCAGGTCTCCGCCCACTTCTTCGGTGGCTGCAATTGTGAAAGCGGGATGCCGATTCATTGGAGTGCTACGCACAAGACCAACAATGTGGAAATTGCCGCTTTGGCCGCTCCCCGTCCTCAGCTTCTTATCTCTAATGGCAGCGACTGGACTCTGAATACCCCGCGCGTCGAGTTCCCCTTCGTTCAGCACATCTACAAACTTTACGGCGCAACCGACAAGGTCGCAAATGCCCATTTCTCGGAGGAAGAGCATGACTATGGCCCCTCAAAACGCATGGCAGCTTATCCTTTTCTTGCCAAGCACTTGAGCCTAGATCTCAAGTCGGTCACGGGCGAAGATCAGAAAATCGACGAATCATTCGTCATTACCGAGACCAGAGAGCAGATGATGGTTTTTAACGGCAAGTATCCAGACAATGCGGTTCAGCCCAATTCTCCCCTACCCTAAGGCCCTTTCTTCCCGAGCTCGCGCCTACTCAAATCTGGACTGATCAACGCTTCGGTAAAACTCCTTAAAAGAGCAAATTACTATCAATCAGGTTTGGACTCTATGCCCGCGATTGAATTCCCTCCCGTGTTTGAAGAGATTTATTTAGGGGCCTCCCAGTTTGGAATCTCTCCTTCCCAGGAGACAGGCTCAGATGTCAGGCCTTCGGTAAATCGTGAGAACAAGACGTCTAAAATTCCTTCATGACTGGCTACAAGTTCGGTCATCTGCCACTCAAGCTCTAGGTGAACCTTGGCCGCTTCTTCGCAGATTCCGGCGACATCTCCAGCAGGACCTGCATGTCGTCCAGGAGACGCAAAGAGCATGGAGACAATAACTTCCCTCTCAAAGCCCTCACTGCCCATAACCCGCTCCAACAGCGGTTCGTTAAACGCATATTCGTCGCCGTCGCGACGCTCCATAGAACACGCCCTGACTTCAGGAAAATCGCTTTCAGGCAGCAAATGGCGGACTTGCTTAGCCAGATGGTCACGAACTTCGGTAACCTTAATTCGAGGCGCACCATGGTCGACTAATGCGATGGAAGGCGTCTTGAATTTCCGCCGCAGGCGGGCCGCATAGATATGGTCGATGAGGATCTTGGCCACTCGCTCATCACCTGAATCCTCCGGATTCACGAGACAGGGGCTGATGCGAACCTCGAGGTCCGGCCAACTGGCTCTCAAAACCTCCACGCGTTGAGGCATGTATTCGAGAATTGCTGCGCTAGGCCCAAAAAACAGCGGTATCACATGAAAACGGCGAATGCCCTCCTTGAGCTTACTAATAACGAAGGGCTCAAATATCTCGGCTGCCGTTCCGTCTAGCTTTTCTGGCGAAATTCTGGTGGAGTGAAGCAGTGACACCGGATGGACTATCTCGCCGATCCGTGATCCCAAGCGTTCCGCGAGGCGTCGAAGGCTAAGCGTCGCGTCAGGACGATAAGACCCGTTGTCACTGATCAAGTAGCAGGTTTCGTCACTCATCCGGATGCACCCACAGTGGCATGGGTCTGAAGCTTGTCCAGCAGTTGGCCCTCGCAAAAACCAGAGCTGAGGGAGAATTTCGCTCCTAGGAAAAGGCTTTGGCAATTTATTAAAATAGTTGAATCTGGGATGATATACGGGCTAGAGAGAGAATCATCGCTCATCGCCTAATTTGCTATTTGCCATCGTTTCCCTAACCTCTTTCGGATGAAATCATTCCGAATTTTCATAACTTCCCTCACTTGCATTGCTTGGTCCCTTTGCGGTGAAGAAGTGAAAAAAGAAGGCTCCTTACATGACTTCATGGCGGTCAGCATTTCCGGCGAAGATATCCCGCTTTCGGACTTCGCTGGGAAGATTGTTTTAATTGTAAATGTGGCCTCCGAATGCGGCGTGACTGATCAGTATGAGGTTTTGCAAGCACTCTACGAAGTTCTGCAAGATCGCGATTTTACTATCCTCGGTTTTCCGACCAACGAGTTCGGAGGGCAGGAGCCCGGAACCAATAAAGAAATCGCAGCATTCTGCAAACGGGAATACAGCGTCACCTTTCCCATGTTTGCCAAGATCGAGACGAACGGTGACAACCAACTCCCGCTCTTTCGATATCTGACAAGTGCAGAAAATCCAGATCAGGTCGGCCCAGTCGGATGGAACTTTGAGAAGTTCCTAATCGGTAGAGATGGAAAACTGCTGCGCCGTTTTGGCAGCAACATAGAGCCCGACAGCGAAGAAATGATCGAAGCGCTCAAAGAAGCGCTGAAAGAGGAGGAGTAGCCGCGCACTCCCGTTTCGCGGATACCAAGGGCATCCTCGCCCTCACTAATCGAGGCGAGGGAGCCAAGTTTCGCAAGCTCTCGGCTTCGCATGCCAAACCCAAGTCGTAATCGAGATCATTCGATCACCTTGCGACCAACCCAGGGCCCCTCGTAGGCCTTATTGCGCAGTTCCGTCTCGATCCCCTTGTCTTGCTGCTGGTCCATCCAGGATGCCAACGCCTTCTTGAACTCGGCGATTCTCTCGGCGTGTTGTGGATCATCGATCAGGTTGGAAAGCTCATAGGGATCTTTACGAGTGTCATAGAATTCGAACTCGGGCCGTTGAACCCAGCGGTTGAGAACGGCAGTCGCATGCGGATCCTCTTTGGCGTCCCGAACCCAACTGACCCAGCAGTTCAGCTTATCTTCGACCATGAGGAAATTGGAAAACCGCTTTTCATACATCGGGTTCCAGATGTACTTGTAACGGTCGTCTCGGATCGAACGAATCGGATACGGCCCACCGACCCAGGCGCCCTGCATGGTATGAACCCCGTAGACGTAGTCATGGTGAGACTGAGATTCGCCGGTCAGAACGGAGAGGAAACTCCTCCCATCAAACCCTCTCCCCCCATCCGGAGCCCCTGGTCGCCCCGTGTCAATGGTCGCGGGATCGCCCCCGGCCAACTCGACTAACGTCGGCACCACGTCCACGTATTGAATCAGAGCATTGCTCCAGCTCCCGGCTTCCACTCTCCCGGGCCATCTTACGATGAAACCCGTTTTAAGCCCGCGGTCATAGCAAGTCCACTTACCACCAAAGAAAGCGGACCCCTGCTCACTGGTGAAAATCACAACCGTGTTGTCTTTTTGTCCGCTTGCCTCCAGTTCTTTGAGCAACTCACCAACTCGACCATCCAGCTGAGAAATCTCGGTAAAGTATCGCGCCATCGCGATTCTCGTTTCTTCATTGTCGATCAGGTAGGGCGGCAAGGTCAGGGTCGCGGGATCATACCCTTCCACTTCCGGCCACGGGTTATGAGGCTTGGATGAAGCCTCCACGAGGCAAAACGGCTCCGTTGTCTTGGGGAGCCCCTTCCCTTTGACTCGCTCGAACGGAAACGACGCTTCGGGTCCGAAATGTGTCTTCCCGCGAAGGAAGACCTCGTATCCCAATTCCCCCAAATGGTGAACCAGGCTCTTCGTGCCAGCTTCAACCTTTGAGTGATTGGACATGGCCCCATTCCTTACCGGGAACATTCCGGTGTAGAGCTGCTGACGCGTCGGCGCGCACATGGCGGTTGCCGTGAAGGCAAGATCAAACCGCATACCTTCACGAGAGAGATGATCGATGTGCGGCGTCCTAACGTCTTTACTACCATAACACCCGATATCAAACCAACTTAGGTCGTCCGCGAGGATCAAGAGGATATTGGGCCTCTCACAGAATTTCTCTTCAGTAATTCCCTGACGACCAAAGGCAATACCCAGTGGGATCACCAGCATACAGGTGGTCAGCCGAATGCATCCTTTCATGAATAAAATCACTACCCTTATTCTTCGGCCACAGACTTACCTCTAACCCACTCCTCCCACGTCTGATTGATCAGATCTTGATTAGGTGTCCCTGTGTAAACAAGTAAGCGATGTCTGTAGATTCTACTCTCTCCCTGATTAAGCGCCCAACTGCCGCCTCGTGCGCTGGCGGGACCGAAACCAAACTGGCGGTCCACGCGCCAAAAATTGGGGTGTTGCGGGTTATCGGGATGGTCAAAGACAGTGATATTACCCCAGCTATCTAGCCCTTCGATTTCCATTCCCACATTGACCCAGTCTGAACGCTGGCCTTCGGTCGCCTCATTTTTTTGCCCTTGTGCATTCCTCGCCTCGGCCTCTGCCCCCTTTTCAAAAGGCATGCGCAAAAAGAGGCCCCCATAGTTGTATTTTTCGACAGCTAGATCTTTAAGGGCTAGGCCAGACCACTCCAAATCCATGGTGTAGTTTCCATTCGCATGAGAGACCATCCAGCTTTGTGATTCCTCCATGACCGAGCTCCCATCTTCGCCAAGCAAGTGATAGACAGTCCTCCAGCCAACCTTGCTGCCCTGCTTCTTTAAAAGCTCCACTGATTTCCGCTTCCAATGAGTTTTTTCAGGGTGATGGAAATAGTCACGGCCATTCACTCTCGTAAACGCCCAGTAGACACCCGTCTGGTGCTTGTGGTGGCCGGGACTGAATTGGGTTAGTGCCTTTTTTTCGTCCGGTGCAATGATTGGGTGAAGATATGGGCGGAAATTCTCCTTAGCGTTCTGGGTAATTAATGCTGTTTTCTCACCTTGTTTGTAGACGGAAACGGTTTGAGTTTCATCATCGTGAACTAGGTAAAGTTCATGAGTCTTGATTTCTTCAGCAAGCACGTTCCCAAAAACGCTGAGAAGAAATATCGTAAAAAGCTTTTTCATTGGATCTGTTTTTAAATTCATAAGTCAACGAGGTGAGAGAGAAATAAGGCGATCGATGCTCGGTTGGTAACGGGTCAACATTTCAATCACACCCCCTATTTCTCATAGGGCCATTGAATCTGATAGTCAAAATTGATCGTCGAAGTGCACTTATATTTTGATCTCAGCCGTTTCAGTTCTTGCTTAAGCCCCTCGATGGTCTCCCCGTATTCAGGATTATAATACTGGCTCTTCATTTCTTGGGGGTCTGTCTCCAAATCAAAGAATTCCCATTCGTGGGTTTTGTTGTAGTAGATCAACTTGCGACGCCCATCGGTGACACCAGTATTTGGCGGTACATTGTGGTTCGCCATTTCAAAATATTCGTAGAGGAATGTCTTCCTCCAATCCGCAGGTGTCTTTCCCTGCAAAATCGGAACGAGGCTTTCGCCCTGAATATCGCCGGGAATCTCAATACCGGCGATATCAAGAAAGGTGCTCGCGATATCGAGGTTGGAAACCATGTCAGTGTCGTTGACGACCCCACATTCTACAACATCTGGCCAATGAACAATAAAGGCAGTCCTCAGCGACTCCTCATACATGAAGCGCTTGTCGAAGAAGCCATGTTCGCCAAGAAAAAACCCGTGGTCGGCCATGTAAATGACGATGGTATTTTCGGCGAGGTCGTGTTCTTTGAGAAAGTCCCTGATTCTCCCCACGTTCCTATCGATACCCGCTCCGGTAGCGAGAAAATTTTTCATGAAGACCTGATATTTGAATCGGGAAAGTTCTCGGCTGCCGTTGCTCCATTCCATCCCCATTGCTTCAAACGGTCTCCTGTCTTTGGAACGGTAGGCCTCCCAGGCCTTCCGTTGCTCGGGGTCCAAGGTTCCGAGTTCTCCTGGATCCCCTAGAAGAAGGCTTTCCCTAAGATCTTCGTAGAGAGTTAGGGTTTGATTTCGAATAGCAGTTCCCCTTGTGGAAAAGTCATCAAAGAGATTTTCAGGTTCCGGAACCACAACGTCATCGTAAAGGTCATACTCCTCGGGAGCCGGAGCCCACCCGTGGTGCGTCGCCTTAAACTGGGCCATCAAGAGGAATGGCTTTTCTTTGTCTCTTCCGTTCTTGAGCCAGTCAATACTGAGATCCGCCACCACATTAGAATTGTGACCTTTGACCGTTCTGGTCTCCTGGACACCCTCAATATCACCCCTGTTTAGCGAAGGGTTGTAATACTTACCCTGCCCGCTCATCACATCGAAGTAGTCGAATCCTGTCGGCGTCGTTCCGAGATGCCATTTACCAATAAGAGCGGTCTCGTAGCCATGGTCCCGCATCAGCTTCGGGAAGGTCTGTTGCGAACCGTCGAAGCGGGCTTTCTTGTTCCATGTCACACCGTTGAGGTGACCATATTTGCCTGTCAGAACAGTCGCTCTACTCGGGCCACATAGAGCATTGGTGACATAGCATTTTCTGAACAGCATCCCTTCCTTGGCCAACTGGTCGATGTTCGGAGTGTTGGCGATGTCTTTAAGCCGGCTTTGATAGGCTCCGATTGACTGCCACGCGTGGTCGTCACTAAAAACAAAGAGGATATTAGGCTTCACCGAAGGCTTCTCTGCCAAAAGAGAAGAAGCGGTAAAAAGAGCGAGCGCTATAGCCCATAATCTCAAGAAATTATTCTTCGTAAGTCGGGTCATCAGTTGATTTTCAGGGGTTAAAGGTGGCAGGAGTCCCAATCGCAAAATGTAGCCAAAAGCGCCAGAGACAAGGCTAGCTTCCTCAAGCTACATTATAAACGAGGCAGATATTCCGTCTTGAGTACAGAGGACAGATTTTATGGAGATTCGGCCAAGCTTCGGTGTCGCTATACTAAACTTCGCTTCGCATCACCTCGAGTAATTAGCCCTTCCTATTTAAGGCGTTCTCCACCATACTTGCAAACCCTCGATACCCTGACTGAAACACTTTCCATGAAACCCAAGTTGTTGACTCTCCTGCTGGCCTTCTTAATACTCACCCCTCTAGTCTTCACTCAACCTTCCAGATTCGATAACTGGGACAAAAACCAAGATGGTAAGCTCTCCCGCGAAGAACTCCCCGAGGCGCTCCGAAAAAATTTTGATCGCGTCGACAAGAACAGCGATAGTTTTATTTCACGGGAGGAAGACGCCGCCGTCGGTGCCAATCGCAATTCTAAGGGCAAAGGTAAAGGAAACAACAACCGCCCCAGGAACGACGGACTTCCTGACTCCATCAAAGTCATTAAGGATCTCTCCTACGCCGATAACGACAATCCCCGCCAGTGTCTTGATCTCTATCTTCCCAAGGACCGTAACGCTGCTGAGCCACTCCCTCTTCTCGTCTTCGTCCACGGCGGTGGCTGGAGAAATGGAAGCAAGGATGGGGTAGGCCGTCGCCTTGCCCCATTTCTTGAGAGCGGCAGATACGCGGGCGCTTCAATTGGTTATCGCCTCACAGACGAAGCTGTCTGGCCCTCACAGATCCACGACTGCAAGGCCGCCCTTCGTTGGCTCAGAGGCAACGCTGCTAAGTATCACCTCGACGCTGACCGAATCGCAGTCTGGGGCACTTCCGCTGGGGGGCATCTTGTCGCCATGCTCGGTGTGACACATGAGGTAAAAGGACTCGAGGGAGATCTTGGTTCTCATGACGACGAAGACAGTTCCGTTCAGGCCGTTATTAACTTCTTCGGCCCCAGTGAACTCCATGCCATGAGTAGCTACGAAGACTACCCTTCCACCATGGATCATAACGCGCCCGATTCACCTGAAAGCAAGCTCGTCGGCGGCCCCATCCAGGAAAATCTCAAGATTTCTAAAAACGCCTCCCCTGTTTCCCATGTCTCGAAGGACGACGCCCCCACTCTTATCGTCCACGGAACCAAGGACCCACTGGTTCCCTTTCCTCAGTCTCAAAACCTCGACAAGCTACTCGATGAAGCCGGGGTCTCCAGCACCTTAATCACCGTGGAAGGCGCCGGACACGGCAGAGGATTCCCTCCCCGGATCAATGATCTCATTAAAACCTTTCTCGCTCACCATCTTATCGGAGAGGAGAAAACGGTCTCAGAAGAAACTCTTGCCTCAGCACCCTGAATAATCCTGCTATGAATCTAAGGTTATTCTGCCTCCTGCTGTCCTTGTCCCTCCTCGGCCCCGTCGCTGCAACGACGAACGCCAACCAGAACTCGAATTCCCCCCGCCCCAACTTCGTGGTCATAATGGTCGACGATCTCGGGTATTCAGATCTCGGATGCTACGGTAGCGAAATCGAAACCCCCAACCTCGATGCACTCGCCGACAATGGACTGCGCTTCTCGCAATTCTACAACACCGCCAAGTGTCATTCTTCCAGAGTCTCACTCCTGACAGGACAATATTGCATCGCGGCAGGAGACGTCGCTTTGACCCATGCTGTAACCTCAGCTGAGGTGCTTCGCGACGCCGGCTACTTCACCGCCATGACCGGGAAATGGCACCTTAAGCAGGAGCCTACAAATTTCGGATTCGAGCGCTATTTCGGGCATCTCAGCGGTGCCTGCAACTTCTTCACTGGAGACAACACCTTCCGCCTCAACGGGGAACCTTGGAACGTGCCCGAAACACTCAACGACAAGCCCTTTTACACAACCGTGGCAAAAATCGACTACGCGCTCGACTTCCTCAAAGAAGCCCGCGGGAACGGAAACCCGTGGTATCTTTATGTCGCTTTCAATGCTCCTCACGCCCCGCTTCATGCCCTACCCGAGGACTACGCCAAATACGAAGGGCGCTACACTAAGGGCTGGGACCACATCCGCGATACCCGGATCGCAAAACAAAAGCAACTTCGACTCCTGCCTGCGGACCTTAAGCCTAGCCCCCGTCCGCACCACGTGCGTGCGTGGGACGACCTTGTTCCCTGGGAGAAGGCACACGAGATCAACCGCATGCGCACCCTTGCTGCCATGATTGACCGGGTCGATCAGGAAGTTGGCCGCCTCGTCGACGATCTGGAAAAACACGGAGACTTGGAGAACACCATGATTCTCTTCGTCAGTGATAACGGCGCCTGCCCCTATGACCGGAAGCGCCCCGTTCCGGGCGCCATTCCCACTTCTGGTGACGTCGCACTGGGAGATTCAACAGGCTGGGCCTGGGCGCGCAATGCCCCCTTCCGATTCTACAAGCAGAACCAGTTCGAAGGCGGTATCAGCACTCCGGGGATCGTTCACTGGCCCGCCGGATTGAAGACTCCCATGGCTGGAGTTATCGTCGACACGCCGGCGCATCTGATCGATGTGCTACCTACCCTCGCGGATCTTGCGGGTGCAAAGATCCCGTTGTCACATCCCGATCGCGAGTTGCGTCCAGTATCAGGGACCTCTCTGCGTCCTCTTCTCGAGGGAGGCGAACTATCAAGAAAAGAGCCCATCCACTTCCAGTTTTCCAGCGACTATGGATTGCGCGACGGCGACTGGAAGTTAGTCAGCTTTAAAGGTCAAGAGTGGGAGCTTTATCACCTCGGCAAAGACCGCACTGAACTGAACAATCTCGCCTCATCTGAGCCGGAACGTCTCGAGCAGATGATTAAGAAATGGAGAGACATGTCTCAGGAGGTTCTACGTTCTGAGAAACACGCTAACGCCACAATGGCTCCTGCGAGAATACCAAAAACCAATCGGGAATGGACTGTGTTCAGCGACTCGGCCGAACCGTTAGTCGCTAGCTCGAAAAAGAAAAGCCCGCGTGGACCCGATAAGATCCGAGCTCGCAAAAACACAAAGCTAGTCGAACGTCCCGGGCGTCTCCTACTCACTTTCACCGGTGAGGACCCGGGTATCACGATGGACCTACGGGGCATCAAGATAATGTCAGCCGGCCCTTTCCAGGTCTGTTTCGATCTCAAGACGACAACCGCCGGCACCGGCGAGATCTTCTTCACAACCGATGGAAGGACTGTTCTCCCAAAGGGCGAGAACCTAAAGTTTCCAATCAAAGGAAGCGAAGACGCACAACCAGTCCGCGTAGACCTAAATACCGAAGAACGTCTCTATCAACTCCGCATCGATGTTTCGGACGGAGAAGGTGCCGCAGAGATCACAAACCTTCGACTTCTCAGCCGTGGCGGCGAAGTCATTAAGGATTGGACCGGTAAATAGTCCTTGCCGCTCGACTTTCGCTCTTAAGCTCACGAAAATATGAATTGCTAGATATCATGAACCTGCTGCGCATCTACTTAATTGGGAGCCTACTTTCTTTGTTCGGAAATTCCGCCAACTCTCAGGTCATTCGACAGACCAAGGGGCAATTCGAAGACAAATTCCGACAACTCGACGAAGCGCTACCCACACCAAACGCTTATCGAAATGCCGCTGGCCAACCAGGGCACGAATACTGGCAACAGGAAGCCGACTACATCATCGAAGCTGAACTGGATGAGGCAGCACGTCACATCAAGGCGAATGCGACGATCACTTATCACAATAACTCCCCGGACACACTTGAGTTTCTCTGGCTGTATCTCGATCAGAATATTTTCCGCAAAAACTCAATCAAGGAACGAACCCTCGAGTTTGGAGGCCTTGGAAGCAGAGGCCCTTCCACCTCCGCTCCTGGAAGTGGAAACGAACCCGCTAAGATGAGCTTCCACGAATTGCGCCGACAGCAGGGGCTTGCGGACCGCGAATATGGCTTCGAAATCCTGGCGGTGACTACCGAAGGTGGCTCCCCCCTCGCCCACACTATCGTCGGCACCCTGATGCGACTCGATCCTAAGACACCCCTCGCGCCAGGAGAATCCATCACCTTCAAGATCTCGTGGGAGCATAATATTATTGAAGAGAATGCCATTTGGGGACGATCCGGATATGAGCACTTTCCAGATGATGAACGGGAAGGCGGCAACGATATCTTTCTACTGGCCCAGTGGTTCCCCCGCATGGCGGCCTACACTGACTATGAAGGCTGGCACAACAAGGAGTTCCTCGGCCGCGGAGAGTTCACTCTCGAATTCGGCGACTACAATGTTTCACTCACGGTTCCTGATGATCACATCGTTTCATCAACAGGCGTGCTGCAGAACCCGGATGATGTCCTAACTATCACACAGAGGGAAAGGCTGATTGAATCCGAGAACGCCGACCGCCCGGTTTTTATCGTGACGCCAGAAGAAGCGTTGAAAAACGAAAGCTCTCAGCCGGAAGGCACCAAAACCTGGCACTTTATCGCTGAGAACGTGAGGGACTTTGCCTGGGCTTCTTCCCGAAAGTTCATGTGGGACGCGCAGGGTTACCAGCAACCCGATGCGGAAGTCGAAACCGTCATGGCGATGTCTTTCTGGCCAAAGGAAGGCGGGGACCTCTGGAAAAAATATTCCACGCCGGCCATCATTCACACCATGGAGGTCTATGAGAGATTCTCATTCGACTTCCCCTATCCCGTGATCCAGTCCGTGAACGGCCCCGTCGGAGGTATGGAGTACCCCATGATCACCTTCAATGGACCTCGAACCGATCTTCAAGACGACGGCGAGCGGACCTACACGATGTCGGAGAAATTATTCCTCATCGGTGTCGTTATCCACGAGGTCGGGCACAACTACTTCCCCATGATCGTCAATTCTGATGAACGTCAGTGGACCTGGATCGATGAAGGAATTAACAGTTTCCTTGACTCAGTGGCTGGTTACGAATGGGACCCTGACCTCCCTTGGTCAAGTTCCCTACCGAGAGATCTCGTTCCCTACATGATCAGTGAAAATCAGGTGCCCATCATGACTCAGTCAGATTCCGTCCTGCAGTTTGGACCTAATGCTTACAGCAAACCCTCGGCCGCTCTCCACCTCCTGCGTGACACGGTGATGGGACGGGAACTTTTTGACCACGCTCTTCAAACTTTTTCCCAACGTTGGAAATTCAAACGCCCCACTCCCTCAGATTTTTTCCGAACCATGGAAGAGGCTTCAGGAGTGGATCTCGATTGGTTTTGGAGAGGATGGTTTTATTCGACCGATCACGTCGATATTTCCGTCGATCGAGTCTATCAACTGAAGCTCGATACCAAGGATCCTGACATTGATTTCTCACGCCGGCGTAGAGAAGAATCCGACAAACCAACTAAAGTAGGTGTCCGTCTCAATGAAGAAGGAGGGATTCAGCCATGGGTCGATCGTCATCCTGATATCAAAGACTTCTACGATGAGAACGACATCTATACGGTAACCAACAAGGAACGAAATGAATATCGCAGCTTCCTCAAAAACCTCGAGGACTGGGAACGCTCTGCTTTTGAAAGGGCAGTCAAGGAGAACAAGAACTACTACGTTCTGGAGTTTTCAAACCTCGGAGGTCTCGTTATGCCGATTCTGCTCGAAATGAAATTAAGCAATGGAGAGACCAAGCGATTAAATATTCCCGCAGAAATCTGGAGAAGAAACCCCAAGAAAGTGCGGAAACTCATCGTTCTCGATGAAAAACAGACACTGGATAGTGTCGAAGTGGATCCCGACTGGGAAACTGCTGATGCTGTCGTGGAGAATAATTACTATCCGCGGAAAATTATCCCTTCCCGGATAGAAGCCTACAAGAGTAAAAGCAGCGGGATGAGCCGCCGGGATATCATGCAGGACAGCAAAACGAAGCTGAAGACCGACGACGATGATGAAGAGGAGAAAGAACAGGATGAAAAGGACTAGCAGATTCTTGGTTCTATTTCTTGTGACTGGCTGGTGCTCTCTAGCCAGTCTCATACTTTCGGCTCACGAACAAAAAGCATCACTCTCTGATGTTTTTTTCAACGAGAGAACAGGCAACCTGGAAATTGCGCACCGCATCAGCATTCACGATGCAGAACATATGCTCCGTCAGACCGGACGGAAACCGGCTGACTTGATTCATTCCGAGAGAGCTCAATCACTCTTCGCTGAATATGCGACCAAAGAGTTTATTCTTAAAACGGGTGATGGATCAAAGATCGAATTAACGTTGGTCGGACAAGAAATCGACGACGGTCACCTCTGGATCTACCAGGAGATCACTATGGCGGAATTACCGGGTAAAGCGTTCTTAATTCACAATTCGATTCTGCACGACGAAATAGATCAGCAAATCAATACCGTCAACGTTCGTTTTGGTTCTCATGTGAGCACGTTTGTCTTCGCCTCCGGATCGCCGGAAAAGCTCTATCAGCAACCCGAGGATTGAGCCTCGACGTCCTAGAGAAAAAAGAAGACAGCGTAAGAAACTGGTGATTATGCCCTACCACGATTTCTCCCCCCACCCTTCTGCACCCACGCGCGGCTTTGCTCCCCCCCAAAAAACTCCCCATGAAGTTATTCACAATATCTATCCTCACCGCTGTCACTGCCTTTACCCTGACAACCGCTGCTCAGAAAGGCAAAGGCAAAGGAGGCTTGCGCAAACAGTCCGGCACTCAGGGCAACTACCGCGTCACGGTCGTGGAAATCCCTGAAAACGTGAACTCTGGTTTTGTAAGGCTAAAACCCAAGGTCTTGCTTTATCGCCCCATCGAGACTTCAAAAAAGAAACTCCCCCTCATCGTGACCCTTCATGGTTCCGGCGGGGGCCGGCGGGACATTGAGCAAAAGAAGTGGCAAGGCGCGATCAACCAATTGCTCAAAACGGAGAATCCAGAATTTGAGGCTGTGGTCGTCGAACCGCAAAGTGACGGTGAATGGGATCCTCAATCGCTTCAGAGAATGTTGGACCACATTCTCAGCGAGAACCCTGTAATAGATACCAGCCGGCTTTACTGCATGGGCTATAGCATGGGAGGCAAAGGCACCTGGGAATGGGCGATGAACTATCCTGACCGCTTTGCTGCGATCATTCCAAAAGGTTTTATTCCTGACCTTAGCAAAATCAATAACATGGTCGACCTACCTATCTGGGCGATGGTCGGAGATAAAGACTCTAAGCCCCGTGTCGAGGGCATTCCGGCGATGGAAAAGGCGCTCAAAGAACTGGGCTCCAATAAGGTGAAGATCTCCGTGTTCGAAGGCGCTAATCACGCCACTGCAGCCGGCCGCTCTAGAGAGGAAGCAGGCGTTTGGGAATGGTTATTCTCGTGGGCGAAAGAGTGATGAAATTGCTATTCGGAAGGTCAGCATAATTGAACCGGTGGCCAGACCCGAGTTTGCTGAGCGCCTCGATAAAATGCGGTGGTATACCGCAAAAGAATCCATCGCGTGTCGTAAATCACTGCGTCTTGGCGTTACGAACTAGTCTTGCCAAAAATTATTTCGGCAGATTGGCTATTGGCAGGAGATAACTAAGCGACTCTAATCTAGATTCCCTGCTCCCCAATTCATCATGAAAAACGCCCCTATTTTCATCATCTTGCTTGGTGTCTTTGCTCACCTAAATACCCTAGCTCAGACCAGCCAGTCATCAGCCAGCGATGACTGGATCTCCGAAGGACTGAAACCTCAATGGATCTGGCGGGCAGACAAGACGAACAATGAGCCGATCTATCTTCGAAAGACTTTTGACACTCCCAAAAACATTCAGTCAGCAAAGCTCTATGCAACTTGCGATAACGGTGCTGACGTCTACCTCAATGGAAAAAAAATTGGAACCGCTTCTGACTGGGGCGATCCCATCATCATCACGGAGGCAGAACAGCATCTCGTGGCGGGACAAGCCAATAGCATCGCTGTTAAAGCCAAAAATCGCGGTGGCCCTGCCGCGTTTGTCTTCAAACTCGAAATGGAGTATCCCGGTGGCAAGGAATTAGTGATTTCGGACCCATCTTGGAAGTTGAATCTCTTTGCCTCTGACAACTGGAGCGAGCGAGATTTCGACGATTCCACCTGGAATGAGAAGCTCAAAACGTGGGGAACTTTGGGTATGGAACCTTGGGGGGTTCCGGGCCTGACCATAGCAGCAACAACCAACCCCACGAGAGGACGGAATGGTGGAAACAGCGACAACAGCGAAACGCCTGATACCACTGCCATCACCGTGGCGGATGACTTCAAAGTGGAAATGCTCTACGAAGTGCCAAAAAAAGAGGAGGGAAGCTGGGTTTCACTCACCACTGACGACAAGGGCCGCTTACTCGCCTCTGACCAACGCGATGCGGGGCTTTATCGTATTACCGTTTCAGAATCCGCCCAACAAACTTCTGTCGAGGTCGAAAAGATGCCTGTCGAGATTTCAGGAGCGCAGGGTTTGGTCTGGCACGACGATTCGCTCTATTTTAATCGTAATGGTGGTCCTTTTTACCGAGTCACAGATTCGACCGGAGATGGTCTCCTTGATACTGCTAAAGAACTCCCCGGCGCCAATGGCGACGGGGAACATGGCAATCATGCGGTCATCGTAGCAGAGGACGGTGAGCATCTCTACGTCGACGGCGGCAACTCCACTATTCTCCCTAACGAATCCGCCATCTCCGGATCCCGAGTCCAGGGATGGGACGAGGACCTCCTCCTCACCCGGGAATGGGATGCCAACGGCCACGCTCGTGGACGCCTCGCGCCCGGCGGTTGGATCAGCAAGTTTAACCCTGAAACCAAGACCCACGACATTATCTCGATGGGTTACCGTAACCAATACGATATCGCCCTGAATCGCGCTGGAGACCTCTTCACCTACGATGCCGATATGGAGTGGGATCTCGGCACTCCCTGGTATCGGCCCACTCGTATCAATCATGCCCTGAGCGGCTCCGACTACGGTTGGCGCAGCGGTTCCGGTAAGTGGCCCGAGTATTATGAGGATAGCCTGCCAGCCATCGTCAATATTGGGCCCGGCTCGCCCACTGGTGTCGTCTCAGGCTTAGGTGCCAAGTTCCCTGCGAAATACCAAGATGCGATCTTCGCGCTCGACTGGACTTTTGGAACGATCTACGCCATCCACCTAACCCCTGACGGTGCCGGTTATAAGGCCGAGCAGGAACCCTTCTGCTTCGGCGCACCACTGCCTGTCACTGATGCCATCATCGGACACGATGGGGCCCTCTACTTCACCATTGGGGGACGAAACACGCAGTCTGCCCTCTTCCGAATCACCTACACGGGGGACGAATCCACGGAGCCGGTTTCAGGTGATCTTCCGGAAGAAAATGCCCGCGAACTTCGCCGCAGCCTTGAGTCATTCCACGATACCAAAAATGTCGATGCCGTCGCCACGGCTTGGCCTCATCTTTCAAGCAGCGACCGCTGGCTTCGTCATGCAGCCCGTGTTGCCATCGAATCCCAACCGCTTGAGGAGTGGGCTCATAAGGTGATTAACGAAGAAAATTCACAGGCCCGCATCACTGGATCGGTTGCGTTGGCTCGCCACGGCGACGCATCTCATCAAGCCGCCCTCATTAATTCCCTGTTAGACCTCGACCCAGCAACCCTCAGCGAGTCCGAATTCCTCGGACTTCTTCGTGCCTACGCACTTACCTTCATTCGCCTCAATCCGCCAAGCGACAAGCAGCGCGAGTCCATTATCGCTAAACTGGATGCTCACTTCCCTAATGAAAGTAATGATGTGAATACCGAGCTAGTACGAATACTCGTTTACCTTGAGTCACCCACCGTGATTGAAAAGACATTAGAGATGATCGCCAACCGCGGCGAAGCCATTGTTCCCAAATGGACCGAACTGGCCCAGCGGAACGCCCGCTACGGTGGCCGTGTCCTTGCCATGCTTGCCAACCACCCGCCCACTCACGAGGTTCACTATGCCTTCATGCTGCGCAACCTGCGCGACGGTTGGACCCTAGAGCAACGCCGCGACTACATCGAGTTTATTAATGAGGCCGCGAAGTATCCAGGTGGCAACAGCTACGCCAAATTCCTAACCGGCGTGAGGGATGAAATTCTCGGACAGATGAACAATACCGAGCGCGCCGAGTTGGCTGATATTAGCGGAGAGAGCTTCAATCCTGTGCCTGATTTTGAAATCACACCTCCAAAAGGTCCCGGCAAGAACTGGACTGTGGCGGAAGCCGCGAACCATGCCCGCAAGAGCGGTAAAGCGATTCGTGGCGCAGACTTCCACAGCGGTCGTAATCTCTTTCACGCGATCGGCTGCGCGGCCTGCCATCGCTTTGACAGCCTCGGTGGCGACATCGGCCCTGACCTGACAACGGTAAACAACAAATTCGATATCAACTACCTGCTCGAGTCCATCATTGAACCCAGCAAAGTGATTAGCGATCAATACGGCTCCAAGATCGTGACGATGAAGGATGGCGCCATTCATTCTGGCCTCGTTGTTGAGCGAGGTGAAGCAGTCGATGTCTATCCTGCGGCCAAAACCACCGAAGAACTCAAGCCCGCCACTCTCAAGTTAAGCGAAATCGCCAAGATCGAGGAAACACCAGTTTCCCAGATGCCGCCCATGATGATGAATGGGCTCAACGGCGACGAGGTGCGCGACCTGATCGCCTACCTGCTTTCCGGAGGCGATTCGAAGGCGCGGCTTTACGGAAATTGATTGATTCTCAGGAAGTTAGTCTATTGGCGCTCTGAATTGTGGAAAGAGAGCGATCACGTCTTTCTGCGTCATCGGCCACCCTTCGTTTTCTTGGTTCTCGCCGAGCGTAGTCCGACCGTCAGCCATCGCTTTCGCCAACAGGCCCACCAATTCCTCTATCTTCTCAGGGTGCTTCTTTTCGAGATTCTTTGTCTCACC